>DQAA01000024.1 GCA_003523465.1 Pseudomonas sp. | reverse complement strand
CAACCTGCTGGCGGGCAAGCGTGAAGAGCTGACCGAGTACCTGCTAGCCGCGCCCAAGCCAAACTGGAACCCGCCGGAGCCGGCGCTTTCCATCGGGGTCAACTTCACCTTGCGCACCGGCCAGGCGAAGGCCGGTATCGAAGCCTGATGCCCGATGGCGCCAGTTCGTTCAGGGCTGGCGCCAGATCAGTTCGCCAACGTCATAGCCCTGCTTGCGGGCAATCCCGAGCAGTTCGGTGCGGGTCGAGTTGCTGATTTCCTTGTCCCGCGACAACAGCCACAGGTATTCGCGATTCGGATGTCCGACCAGGGCGACCTTGTAGTCCGCATCGTGATACAGCACCCAGTACTCGCCCTTGGTCATTTCCGGCGCCAGGCGGCTGAACCAGTTATCGAAACGTACCCACAGCTTGTCGGTCCGGCCCGGCACCTGGGCTTCGGCAACGCCTTGGGCTTCGTTCCACTCACCGTCCTTTTCCTTGCAGCGGTTGGTCACATCGATCCGGCCGTCGTCGCGCAGGGTGTAATGGGCCTCGGACTGCACGCAATTGCGCTGGAAGAACATCGGCAAGCGCGCCTGCTCGTACCAGGTGCCCTCGTAGCGCTGCAGGTCGACCTGCATGGTGGTCGGCGGCGCGCTGTCGTGGTTGGTGCTGGAACAGCCGGCCAGGGCCAGCATCAGGCAGGAAAGCAGCAGGGGCGTGCGAATCGCCATATCGACCTCCACAGGTGACGTTTCAAGGTGCGTTGAGACTTGGAGAGGCGGCAGGCAGAAAAAGTTGTACAAACTTTTTCAAAGAAAATTGTACAAAGAAATATACTTGTACAACATTTCCGCATTCCGGAGCCCTGTCCATGGCTGCTGCAAGGGATATCCGCTGGTTTGCCCGACTCGCTTTCCTTCTGTTGCTGGCCACGGCGCCCGGGGCCTCGGCGGACTGGCGAAGCGCCTTGCCGGATGCCCGTCCCGTGGGCAGCGGTGATTTCAGGTGGTTCGGTTTGCGCTTGTACAACGCTCGCACCTTCAGCCCCGTCACGCCCCTGGATTGGGCTCGGCCCTTCGCCCTCGAACTGACCTACCAGCGCAGCCTATCGCGGGACACCCTGGTCGAAGCCAGCCTGGACGAGATGCGTCGCCTGGGCGGCCCGGAACTGTCCGAAACCACCCTGGAGCGCTGGGCGGCGCTGATGCGCGAGGCCTTCGTCGATGTGCGGCCCGGCATGCGCATTACCGGCCTGTACCTGCCGGGCCAGGGTGCGCGCTTCTATGTCGATGGCCAGTTGCGCCGGCAGATCGACGACGCCGCGTTCGCCCGTGGGTTCTTCGCCATCTGGCTGCACCCGCGGGCCCGTGATCCACAGTTGCGCCTGCGCCTGTCCGGCCTGGCGACCGATGAGCGAGGAGACTGACCATGCGCACCGTGCTGATCCTGCTTGGCTGCCTGCTGTTGGGCAGTTGCGGCAATGTTGGCGTCGAGGACTACGCCAGCCAGCGTCCGCAACTCGACCTGGTGGCGTTCTTCTCCCGACCGGTCGAGGCCTGGGGCATGTTCCAGAAGCGCTCGGGGGAGGTGGTCAAGCGCTTTCATGTACGGGTCGACAGCCGCCGTGAAGGCGAGCGACTGATTCTCGACGAGCATTTCGTCTACAGCGACGGTACCCGCCAGCAGCGGACCTGGACCCTGGTCCCGGATGGCCCCGGTCGCTGGCGCGGAACTGCCGGCGATGTGGTTGGCGAGGCGCTGGGTGAAGTGGCCGGCAATGCCCTGCACTGGCGCTACCGCCTTGACCTTCCCGTCGATGGCCGCAACTGGGTGATGGACATGGACGACTGGATGTACCTGATGGACGAAGACACCCTGATCAATCGCACCCGCATGAGCAAGCTGGGCGTGGAGGTGGGGCAGATCACCCTGTTCTTCCGCCGAACGCCGCTGGGCGCTCCATGACCGCAGCGCATTCCCCGCGACTGGGCCTGCTGCTTGGCGACCAGCTGTCGTTCGATCTCGACCTGCTGCGCGCCCTCGATCCGGCCAGGGATGTGTTGCTGATGGCCGAGGTCAACGACGAAGCGCGCTATGTGCCGCACCATCCGCAAAAGATCATCCTGGTGTTCAGCGCCATGCGCCATTTCGCCGAGGCCCTGCGCGAACAGGGCTGGCGCGTGGAATACGTGACCCTGGACGCCCGCGGCAACAGCGGCAGCATCGTCGGCGAATTGCACCGCTGGCAGCGCAAGCTCAAGGCGTTGGAGGTGCATGTCACCGAATGCGGCGAGTGGCGCCTGGAGCAGGCGATGCGCGACTGCGAGCTGCCGATGGTCTGGCACCGTGACCGGCGTTTTCTCTGCTCCCGCGAGGCGTTTGCGCGCTGGGCGAAAGGGCGCAAGCAACTGCGCATGGAGAACTTCTACCACGGCATGCGNNCGCCTGTTGCTGGAGCCGGACGGTAGCCCGGCCGGCGGCGCGTGGAACTACGACAAGGACAACCGCAAGCCGCTGCCGCGCAAGGTTCACGGGCCGTTCGCCGCGACCTTCAAGCAGGATGCGATCACCCGCGAAGTGGTCGAACTGGTGCGCCAGCGCTTCGCCGATCACTACGGCGCGGTCGATGGCTTCGACTACCCGGTGACCCATGCCGACGCCCAGGCGCTCTGGCGGCATTTCCTCGAATTCGGCCTGGGGGCCTTTGGCGACTACCAGGACGCCATGGCCGAGGGCGAGCCGTACCTGTTTCATGCGCGGATCAGCGCGGCCTTGAACATCGGCCTGCTGGACGTCCGGCAACTGTGCGAGAACGTCGAAGACGCCTGGCGGCGCAAGGCCGTGCCGCTGAATGCCGCCGAGGGCTTCATCCGGCAACTGATCGGCTGGCGCGAATATGTGCGGGGCGTGTACTGGCTGCGCATGCCCGAGTACGCCCAACTCAACACCTTCGGCAATCGCCGGGCGCTGCCGGAGTTCTACTGGAATGGCCAGACCGGCATGCGCTGCATGGCCCAGGTCATCGGCCAGACGCTCGAACTGGGCTACGCCCACCATATCCAGCGGCTGATGATCACCGGCAACTTCGCCTTGCTCGCCGGCATTGCCCCGCCGCAGATCTGCGAGTGGTACCTGGCGGTGTACATGGACGCCTACGACTGGGTCGAGCTGCCCAACACCCTGGGCATGGTCATGCATGCCGATGGCGGGTTCCTCGGTTCCAAACCGTATTGCGCCAGTGGCAGCTATATCAATCGCATGTCCGACCACTGCGGGGCCTGCGCGTATCGGGTCGATCATGCAGTGGAGGAGGATGCCTGCCCGTTCAATGCCCTGTATTGGCATTTTCTGATGCGCCATCGCCGGCTGCTGGCGGAGAACCCGAGGATGGCGTTGCTCTACGGAAACCTGGACCGGATGAAGGCTGCGCGGCGGGAGGGGCTATGGCAGCGGGGCGAGCGACTGCTGGCGCGGCTGGATGCTGGTGATGCCTTATGATCCAGCGCTCCTACAGGGGTGAATGGTGCCCGCGGCCCTGAGCCCAGCTCAGGCACAACGGAAACCACAGCGCCCAAAGCGGCGCCAGCACCAGC
>DQAA01000429.1 GCA_003523465.1 Pseudomonas sp. | reverse complement strand
GAGCCACAGGCGCTGCTCGGCCAGCCCCTGGACAGCCTGCTGGGCGAGGACCACGTCGCCGCCCTGCGCCAGCTTCTGCAAGAGCCAGTGCTGTCCAACGAAGCGCCGCTGCGGGTGCAGCTCAACGGTGTCACCTTCGACGGCCTGCTGCACCGCCACGACGGCGTGCTGATCCTCGAACTCGAAGTGCACGCCGGGCATTTCGAACCCGGCAGCGTTGCCGGCAACCTGACCAACCTCGGGCGCATGCTCCAGCGTTTGCAGGGGGCCAGATCCCTGCAGGCGCTGTACGACATCAGCGTCCGGGAAATCCAGGCCATGACCGGCTACGACCGGGTGCTGATCTACCGCTTCGAGGAGGAAGGCCACGGCCAGGTGATCGCCGAAGCCTCCGATCCGTCGATGGAGGTGTTCAACGGCCTGTTCTTCCCGGCCTCCGACATCCCCCAGCAGGCCCGCGAGCTGTATCGCAGCAACTGGCTGCGGATCATTCCGGACGCCGCTTACCAGGCGGTGCCGCTGGTCCCGCGGCTGCGCCCGGACACCCAGGCGCCGCTGGACCTGAGTTTCGCCACCCTGCGCAGCGTGTCGCCGATCCACTGCCAGTACATGAAGAACATGGGCGTGCTGTCGTCGATGAGCATTTCCCTGCTCAAGGACGGCGAGCTGTGGGGCCTGATCAGTTGCGGCAACCGCCAGCCGCTGCATGTCCCCCATGAGCTGCGCATGGCCTGCCAGGCCATCGGCCAGGTGCTGTCGCTGCAGATCAGTGCCATGGAAGCCCTGGAAATCAGCCGCCAGCGCGAAGAGAAGGTCGACGCCCTGGGCCTGCTCAACCAGGCCATGGTCGACTCGCCGCAGAACGTCTTCGACGGCCTGGCCGGCCAGCCCCGGGTGCTGATGGCGCTGACCGGTGCCACCGGCATCGCGATCATCGAGGACAAGCAGCTGCACCGTTACGGCAGCTGCCCCGAGCCCGAAGAGATCCGCGCCCTGCACAAATGGCTGCAGGCCAAGGGCGAGCCGGTGTTCGCCAGCCACAACCTGTCTGCGGCGTACCCGCCGGCAGCGCAGTTTGCCCATGTCGCCAGCGGCGTGCTCGCCATGAGCCTGCCCAAGCCGGTGGACAACGGCGTGCTGTGGTTCCGCCCGGAAGTGAAGGAAAGCATCAACTGGAGCGGCGACCCGAAAAAGCCCCTGGACCTGGAAAACTCCGAGACCGGCCTGCGCCTGCGCCCACGCACGTCCTTCGAGATCTGGAAGGTGGAGATGGCCGGCATCTCGCACAAATGGACCCACGGCGACCTGTTCGCCACCAACGATCTGCGCCGCTCGGCCCTGGAAAACGACCTGGCCCGCCAGGTGCGTCGCGAACAGCAGGCGGTGCGCGCCCGTGACGACCTGGTCGCGGTGGTTTCCCACGACCTGCGCAACCCGATGACGGTCATTTCCATGCTCTGCGGCATGATGCAGAAGAGCTTCAGTTCCGACGGCCCACACACCTCGCGGCGCATCTCCACGGCCATCGACACCATGCAGCAGGCGGCGGGGCGCATGAGCACCCTGCTGGACGACCTGCTCGACACCTCGAAGATCGACGCCGGACGCTACACCATCTCGCCCAAGACCCTGGATGTCGGGCAGATCTTTGAAGAGACCCAGGCCCTGCTGGCGCCGCTGGCCTTGAACAAGGACATCAGCATCGCCTTCGAAAGCGAGCCGGAACTCAAGATCCACGCCGACCCGGAGCGGCTGTTCCAGGTGCTCTCGAACCTGGTGGGCAACGCGATCAAGTTCACCCCCAGGCTCGGTTCGGTCGGGGTGCATGCGGCGCTGGGCGGCAACGAGATCGTCTTCACCGTGCGCGACAACGGCGAGGGCATTCCGGCGGACCAGCTGCCCCATGTCTTCGACCGCTACTGGACGATGAAGGAGGGCAACCCCACCGGCACCGGGCTCGGGCTCTATATCACCCAGGGCATCGTCGAAGCCCATGGCGGGCGGATCGAGGCACGCAGCGAGGTGGGCAAGGGCACGGAGTTCAGGTTCACCATGCCGATGGGCGGGTGAGGGCGGATTTCGTCTTTTTCCGTCCATCCCGTTGGAACGATTCGGCCCCGGCGCATTTCCTATTGGAGGAATGACAAGACTTAGCCGGGGCCTTACCAGGATGAAACCAAGCCACGGCAACCCTTCGGACGGTTGCACAGCTTTGCCGCCGGGCTTTCTTGCCCATGGCGGCAGCATCAGCGGGTTATTGCAGACACTCGACTGGCAGGCATCGCCCCTCGGCCCGCCCCACGGCTGGTCGCCGGGCCTGCAGGCGGTCATGGGCACGCTGTTGTCGGCCCAGGCGCAGATCGTGCTGTTCTGGGGGCCGCAATACGTGGCCCTGTACAACGAGGCCTATGCGCCGACCATCGGCGCCAAGCACCCCCATGCCCTGGGCCGTCCCGGCATCGAGCACTGGAGCGAGCTGTGGGACGATCTCGAACCGTTGCTGCGCAATGTGCGCGAGACTGGCCAGACCTTTTCCGCCGCCAATCGCCCGTTCTACATCGAGCGCAGCGGCGTCGGTGAAACCGCCTGGTTCGATGTGTCCTATTCCGCGGTGCGCGAGAGCGACGGCACGGTGGGCGGGGTGTTGTGCATCGTTACCGAAACCACCCGGCGCATGCAGTTCGAGCAGCGCCAGGCCTTTCTCCTCGAGCTGGCCCAAGCGTTGCGGGTGATCCCGCAGCCGGAGGCGATGCAGGCGTTCGCCTGCCGGCGCCTGTGTCAGGAATTGCATGCCCAAAGCGTGTTTTTTGCCGACGATCCCCTTGTTTTACCCAAGGCTTCATCATCGAGCGCCGTGCAGGTGCCGGTGCTGCGAGGGAGCTGGCTCGACGCCGTGCTCTGCGTCGAGTTCTCCAGCCCGCGGGTGTTGAGCCAGGACGAATACCAGATGGTCGAGGAAACCGCCCGGCAGACCTGCGAGGCGATCGCCCAGGCCCGTGCGCAGCAAGCCTTGCAGGCGGGCGCGGCGCAACTGGAAAGCACCTTCGCCGAGGTCATCGCCCTCAACGAAAGCCTCGAAGCCC
>DQAA01000446.1 GCA_003523465.1 Pseudomonas sp. | reverse complement strand
GGTCGTGCATCGAGCTGACGTAGCTCATGCAATGTCCTCCGGGGCCTTGTAGCGACTTTCGTTAACGACTCCCGTGTCCGGGTCGAACGCCAGCAACAGCGATCCCGGCGGCTGGTCCGGCCAGGGCCATTGCACCTCGCCCAGATGCAGCGCCTGCTTCCAGCGCACCCGCCACATCGACGGCGAGCCATATAGCGCCCGCGCCTTGGTCGCGCGGGCCTCCTCGACGAAGTCGATGTCCCAGTACTGCTGGTGCAGGAGCACCATCAGTCGTGTCGCCAGGGTAGAGGCCTGCTGCGCTGCCTGGGGTTGGCCTGGATCGACATGGATACGCGCCTCGAACGTCGCGTCGATACGCGAATGCCCGTCGACCGGATCGATACCCGGCTTCAACCTGATGATCGAGTGAAAGAGTGCCGGCAACGCCATGCCCTCTTGCACCGCTGCATGACTGCCAACGGTTGCCAGTTGCGGCATGGCAGCGGCGATCGTCGCGCTGATGGCCTGATGCAGTGCATCGAGTTCGTTCATGATCTCTCCTTGCTGTCAGTCCCCAGCCCCAGGCGCTTGATCGCCCAGCGTTCATAAAGCCCCATGGTGATGTCGGCACCACCCACGGCGGTCAGGCAGCCCAGGGCACTGGCCGCCCACATCGAAAGGCCGCTGGCATACAGCAGCATCACGGTGGACACGCCGCAGACCATGCAGGCCCCCGAACGCAACACCAGTCTTCTCAACAGGGCACCACCACGGGCGCCCGCCTTCTCCGCTCGCCACATCTCACCGGAAAGGCCGCCCAGCAATGCCAGGACGATCACCAGCCAGATCGGCATTTCCAGCAACGTCTGTTGCTCGCTAGTCACGGTCCTGCCTCCTTTCTACTTCCCGCACAGCGTCGGGCCGAACGGGGAATGGGACCGAGTGGTTACTCGGCATTCCAAAAAGCCCGGGATAACCCGGGCTTTTCAGTAATGCGTCGTTGAACGTCTGCCACTGCTGGTGCGCTGGACGTCTGCATTTCAAATTGTTGACTCCGACCGCGGCCACCTGCCCGCCGGATAACTGCTTCTGGTGCTTTACGCTGCACACCCGGGTCAGTTGCCAACCCTCTGAACAGTCGAGGCCTGTTCATCGCTGCCTTTCTCGCCGCCGGTGTCTGACCGGCTTGGGACGAACTCTATGCATGTATGCATATGCAGTCAATGCATATTTGGAAATATTTGCACTGGCGGATTTGCATTGACGCATTGAAGCCTTGCCAGCCTTGGCTTGCAGCGACTTTTCAGCAGGCGAAAAAAAACCCGCCGAAGCGGGTTTTGGATGAGAGCGGCGGGAAATCAGCGGGCGTACATGCCCCACCAGAAGACATGACCGAGGATGGCGATCTGCTCTTCCTGCATCTGCTGGAAGCTGTAGTCCTCGTCGGGATGCTCGTCGCGGTTGAAGCTGCGCAGGCGAATCCCGGTGGGCATGCGATAGAGCTGCTTCACCCGGAGCTGGCCGTTGTGATTGATGGCGTAGAGATCGCCGTCGATGATGTCGCCGATCGAGCACTTGCCCGTATTGACCCCCACCGTGGCGCCGTCGCGCAGCACCGGCATCATGCTGTTGCCGCGTACCGTCACGCATTTGGCCTGGTCGAACTGCACACCGTTATGACGCAGGCTGCGCTTGCCGAAGCGCAGGCGGGCGCGCTCGCTTTCCTCGATGACGAATCTTCCTGATCCTGCTGCCAACTCGACCTCACGAAGAAAGGGAACGGACACCTCGTCATCCTCGACGGGGGTTTCATCGTCCCACAGGCTGATATCGCGCAACTCGTCATGGCCGGGTTCGCGCTCGGCCATATGGCTGTCGCCCAGGTCGGCACGACCGCGCAACTGGTCGGTGCTCACGCCGAAGTACTCGGCGATCTTCGACACATGCTTGTCCGAAGGATCGACGATCTTCTCGCTGAGAATCCGCGACAGGGTGGATTGGGGCACGCCGGTGCGACGGTGCAGCTCCGTGGCGGAGATCCCGTGGCGATCCAGCAGTGATTTGAGAACGACGGATACATTGCGCTTTTGCATGGGGTGCATACTGCCGACGATCATGAGGGAATGCAATTGCAAATATGCATTACTCCGTCGGCTTCGGAACAAAATGGCAATGACGCGCTGGGCAGTTGCGACTTTCCCGCGCCAGCGTCCGGGAAAGAATCCCTGTACCATTGGCCGCTTCATACCTTTTCAAAAGACACCCTGCTGTAAGGCCTTGAATGTCTGATCTCTCCGCACACACCCCGATGATGCAACAGTACTGGCGGCTGAAAAACCAGCATCCGGACCAGTTGATGTTCTACCGCATGGGCGACTTCTACGAGATCTTCTATGAAGATGCGAAGAAAGCCGCGAAATTGCTGGATATCACCCTGACCGCGCGCGGTCAGTCGGCGGGCCAGTCGATTCCCATGTGCGGTATCCCCTTCCACTCGCTCGAAGGCTATCTGGCCAAGCTGGTGAAGCTGGGCGAGTCGGTGGTCATCTGTGAGCAGATCGGCGATCCGGCCACCAGCAAGGGGCCCGTCGAACGCCAGGTGGTGCGCATCATCACTCCCGGCACGATCAGTGACGAGGCGCTGCTGGACGAGCGTCGCGACAACCTGATCGCCGCCGTGCTCGGCGATGAGCGCCTGTTCGGCCTGGCCGTGCTGGATATCACCAGCGGCAACTTCACCGTGCAGGAACTCAAGGGCTGGGAAAATCTCCTGGCCGAGCTGGAGCGGACCAACCCGGTCGAGCTGCTGATTCCCGATGACTGGCCACAAGGCTTGCCCGCCGAGAAGCGCCGCGGTTCCCGTCGTCGCGCGCCATGGGACTTCGATCGCGACTCCGCCCGCAAGAGCCTCTGCCAGCAGTTCGCGACCCAGGACCTGAAAGGCTTCGGTTGCGACAAGCTGACCCTGGCCATCGGCGCCGCCGGTTGCCTGCTGGGCTACGCCAAGGAAACCCAGCGCACCGCCCTGCCCCATTTGCGCAGCCTCAAGCACGAGCGCCTGGACGATACGGTCATTCTCGACGGCGCCAGCCGGCGTAACCTGGAACTGGACGTCAACCTCGCCGGCGGCCGTGACAACACCCTGCAATCGGTGATCGACCGCTGCCAGACCGCCATGGGCAGCCGCTTGCTGACCCGCTGGCTGAACCGACCGCTGCGCGACTTGAAAGTCCTGCAGGCGCGCCAGGGTTCGATTCGCTGCCTGCTCGACAATTACCGCTTCGAACGCCTGCAGCCACAACTGAAGGATATCGGCGATATCGAGCGGATCCTGGCGCGTATCGGCCTGCGCAACGCCCG
>DQAA01000245.1 GCA_003523465.1 Pseudomonas sp. | reverse complement strand
ACCCCGGTAAAGTCCTGCATCAGGACGCGGGCAGGGCGGTACTGGATCTCGCGGTCGGAACTGCGCTCCTTGAGCCAGTCGGCCAGGGCTTGCAGGTCGGCGCCGCTGACGGTTTCGCCGTCTTCCCAGCGCAGCAGGTTTTCCAGCAGCACCTTGAGCGACATCGGCAGCCGGCCCAGGTCGCCGAGGGACTTCGCCGCGTCGGGCAGGCTGTAGTAGTGGTATTCACGGCCGCTTACGGCCAGGGTCTTGAGGGTTTTCAGGCTGTCGAGCGAGGACATTGACCAACTCCTTCTGCGCCGGTGAGCGGCTGTCTTCCCTGCTGCTGTCGCTGCACCGCCTCTTTCACGGTCCGCACGGCACGGACCTGGCTGAGCGGTCAGGTTAGCTCCGTTTGCCCCGACCGACCATTAACTGGACCGGCGGGGCGTGTCGCCAGTTCCGAAAGTCCTTTATCATTCGCCGATTTTCCACCGGGGCGCAGGCGTCCCGTTCCGGAGTGAGTGATGAATACCCTGTTCCTGCATTGCCGACCTGGTTTCGAGAGCGAGGTCTGTTCCGAGATCAGCGAACACGCCGCGCTGCTCGGCGTTGCCGGCTATGCCAAGGCCAAGCCGCAGACCGCCTGCGCCGAGTTCATCTGCAACGACGCCGAAGGCGCCGCGCGGCTCATGGGCGAGCTGCGTTTCAAGCACCTGATCTTCCCCCGCCAATGGGCCCGCGGCAGCTTCGTCGAGTTGCCGGAAAGCGACCGCATCAGCGTGCTGCTGGAGCACCTGGCCGACTACCCGGTGGCCGGCAGCCTGTGGCTGGAAGTCAANNCGAGCTTTCGACGTTCTGCCGCAAGTTCGAAGGGCCGCTGCGCAAGGCGCTGGTCAAGGCCGGGCGACTGGCCGAGAAGGACGCGCCGGGGCCGCGCCTGCTGCTGACCTTCGTCAGTGGTCGCCGGGTATTCCTCGGCATGGCCGATGCGGACAACTCGGCCATGTGGCCCATGGGCATCCCGCGCCTGAAGTTCCCCCGCGAGGCGCCGAGCCGCTCGACCCTCAAGCTGGAAGAGGCCTGGCACCACTTCATCCCCCGCGACCAGTGGGACCAGCGCCTGTCGGATGACATGACCGGCGTCGACCTCGGCGCCGCGCCGGGCGGCTGGACCTACCAGATGGTCAAGCGCGGCATGCTGGTGACCGCCATCGACAACGGGCCGATGGCTGAAAGCCTGATGGACACCGGGCTGATCCAGCACCTGATGGTCGATGGCTTTACCTGGAAGCCGAAGCAGATGGTCGACTGGATGGTCTGCGATATCGTCGAGAAGCCCGCGCGCACCGCGGCGATGATCGAGGAATGGCTGGGCGACGGGCATTGCCGCGAGGCGGTGGTCAATCTCAAGTTGCCGATGAAGCAGCGCTACGCCGAGGTGCGACGCTTGCTGGAGCGTATCGAGGAGGGCTTCAAGGCGCGCAAGGTCAAGGTCTCCATCGGTTGCAAGCAGCTCTATCACGACCGCGAGGAAGTCACTTGCCACCTGCGCCGCCTCGACATCAAGCCACGCTGAACCACGGAGTTTATTGACATGACCGATTTCACCCCTGACGCCGTGCTCGACGCCACCGGCCTGAACTGCCCGGAGCCGGTGATGATGCTGCACCAATACGTGCGCGACCTGAGCGCCGGCGGCCTGCTCAAGGTGATCGCCACCGATCCCTCGACCCGCCGCGATATCCCCAAGTTCTGCGTGTTCCTCGGCCATGAGCTGGTGCAGCAGGACGAAGAGGGCGGCACCTACCTCTACTGGATTCGCAAGAAGCTCGACTGACACCCCTGCCTGTTACTCCGCTGTTTCTTCCGGTGACGCCCGCACCGGCAGTGTGCATGGAATGGGTGCGAGCCTCTCGGCTGCATCCTTTCCTGTACGGACTTCCTCCTCACTTCCCCGTATCCGGCACACAGGTTGCTAGCGAAACGCTATCACCCTGGTGTGTGCAGAAACGTTTGCGCTCCAGGGTACCCATATGCGCAGGAGTGAGTCATGAACCGTCTGTTGTCACCGGGTGCGCGGCTGTTGGGGCGATTTGGCTTCGCTCGCAAGTTCCAGTTGTTGTTCTTGCTGTTCATGCTGCCGCTGGTATTCAGCCTGGGGCTGATCGGTATGGATTACCGCGCCCGCCTGGCGGTGATCGCTGGCGAGCAGTCCGGGGTTCGTCAGTTGTTGGTGCTGGATGACCTGGAGCGCGAGCTGACGGCCCAGCGCTACCGGGCGGCGCGCTGGAAAGCCATTGATATCCTCCGTGAACCCACCGCCGAAGCGCGGCAGTTGATGGGCGAAATCGACGCTGCGTTGCCGCGTATCGACCAGGCGCTGAAGCAACTGCGCCAGGCCCTCGACAGCGAGAAAGCCGGCGCCGACACCCTGGCCCGCTACGAAACCCTGCAAGCCTCGGTGGCCGGCCTCGACAGCCAGTCCCTGCGTGGCGTCGGCTGGTGGCCGGATGGCTACGACCGCTTCACCGCCACCCTCGGCCACCTGCAAGCCCTGCGCGAGCAGATCGCCATGGACACCGGGCTGATCCTCGATCCGTGGCTGGAAACCTACCTGCTGATGCAGCTTTCGACCCAGCAGACCCCCGACNNGACCTGATCGAGCGCATCGGGCGCATGGCGAGCATTGGCCAGACTTCCGTGGTCACCGGCCAGTTCAGCCTGCAGAGCCGCCTGCAGATGCGCGACCTGCGCAGCCGTATCGGCGATGCCCGCGAGCAGATGGTCAAGACCGCCGGCTCCCTGCAGACCCGCCTGCCGCCCGAGCTGCAAGGCTGGGCCGGCCACTACGGCGCGAGCCTCAAGGGCCTCGATGCCGAGCTGGCG
>DQAA01000074.1:203-3219 GCA_003523465.1 Pseudomonas sp. | reverse complement strand
CCAGCGAGAGCTCGAAGTTGGCGCCCATGTACTTGAAGTGCGGGCGCACCGACAGCGACACCTGGTACCAGCCCGGATTGCCCTCGACGTCCTGCACGACGATTTTTGCCGCACGCAGGGGCCGGCGGCTGCGCACGTCGGAGGACGGGCTTTCCTGGTCGGCGACGTACTGGCGAATCCAGCTGTTGAGCTGCCGCTCCAGGTCCGGGCGCTCCTTCCAGCTGCCGATCTGCTCGCGCTGCAGAACCTTGAGGTAGTGGGCCAGCCTGTTGATGATCATCATGTAGGGCAGCTGCGTGCCGAGCATGTAGTTGGTCTGTGCCGCCTGGCCTTCGGGGGTCTTGGCGAAGACCTTGGGCCGCTGTACCGAGTTGGCCGAGAAGAACGCGGCGTTGTCGCTGTCCTTGCGCATGGTCAGGGGGATGAAGCCTTCGCTCGACAGCTCGAACTCGCGGCGGTCGGAAACCAGTACCTCGGTGGGGATCTTGGCCTGGAGCTGGCCGAGGGATTCGTAGAGGTGGACGGGCAGGTCATCGACGGTACCGCCGGACTGCGGGCCGATGATGTTCGGGCACCAGCGGTACCTGGCGAAGCTGTCGACGATGCGGTTGGCCAGCGCGAAGGAAGTGTTGCCCCACAGGTAGTTGTCGTGGTCGCCGCCGATGGTCTCGCGGTAGTCGAAGCTGCGCACCGGGTTCTCGAGCGGGTCGTAGGGCTGGCGCAGGAGGAAGCGCGGCATGGTCAGGCCCAGGTAGCGGGAATCCTCGGAATCGCGCAGGCCGCGCCACTTGGTGAAACGCGGGCCGTCGAAGATGTCCTTCACCTCCTTGAGGTTGGACAGCTCCTGGTACGACTCCAGGTTGAACATTTCCGGGCCCACGGCGCCGAGGAACGGCGCATGGGCCATGGCGCCGACGGCGGCGACATAGCCGAGCAGCTTGATGTCCGGCGCCGACGGGCCAAAGGTGTAGTTGCTGACCATGCACCCCACCGGCAGGCCACCGAACTGGCCGTAGCCAGCGGTGTAGACATGGCGATAGAGACCGCTGCGGGTGATGTCGCTGGCGCTCTCGAAATCCTCCAGCAACTCCGGCTTGGTCACGTGCAGCAGGTCGATGATGGTGTTTTCGCGGAAGTCGGTACGGTCGATGAGGAACTTGAGTCCGCGCCAGCTCGACTCCAGCGCCTGGAGCCGGGGATTGTGCAGGACCACGTCCATCTGCTTGCCGATGCGGGCGTCGATCTGCGCCAGCATCTGGTCGACCAGCTGCTTGTTGATCGGCTGCTGGCGGTCGGAAGACTTGAGCATTTCAGCGATGAAAGCCGCCACGCCGCGCTCTGCAACGGCATAGCCTTCCTGGTTGGGCTCGATGCGCGTGCGGGCGAGGATCTGGGCCAGCAGGCCACCTTCTTGATGGGAATCCTGTTGCTCGACAGGGGCGGAGTGCGCGTTTGTCATGCTCATGTCCTTTGAAACCTGAATGGATGAAGTGTTCGCCCGGCTGGTTCAGCTCAGGCTGTCGCCGAGCACGGCCTCCAGCTCCTTGGCGAGCTGACCTCGCGCAGCCTCGTCGCCGAGCATCGCCTGCAGTTGCTTGCGAAATTCCGGGACGTTGCCAAGGGGGCCCTTGAGCGCTACCAGCGCCTCGCGCAGCTCCAGCAGCTTGTTCAGCTCGGGGATCTGGCGGGCGATGGCATCCGGCCCGAAGTCATCGATGGCGTTGAACTGCAGGTCGATATCGAGGGTGTCGTCCGGGTTTTCCGAGAGAACGTTGGCGACGCTTTCCTTCAGGCCGATGCCTTGCTCGGCCATGACCTTGTTGAAACTGTCCTTGTCGACGCGGACCGGAATACGGTCCTCGAGCGCGGCATCTTCCTCGCGCCCGATGAAGTCCCCAGCCACCAGTAATCGCAAGGGGAGCTCAACTTCTTCCTGTTCACCATTGGTGGCGGGCACGTAGGTGATATTGATGCGTTCCTTGGGGGCAACCGAACCTCTCTTGCTTGCCATGGACTACTTCTCCGTAAGTTCGCTCATTAGTTGTGACTCATCGCACTAACGACACGCGACCGCGATGAGGCGCGAAGCCCAAAAGGACTTATCTAGTTACATATAAGTAATATTCAAACGGCTGCCCCGCTAGAAGCGAAACAGCAGCAATGGCTTTGGGCCGCGCATCAAGGCCACAAGCGCCGCCAAGACTAGTTGATCGGTAAACAACGAAAAAATAGGAAATTTCCTAGAGACCAATAAGAAACTTCTTCTAATTTTCAGAAAACCACTTGAGGGAAATTTCCAAAAAATTATCAGAAACTTCCTATATACGAGTAATTGACATTGATGGTTTCTTTCCGGGCTGTCACGCGACGCAATTCTGGTGACGAACTTTAAACAAATACGGCTATCTCGCGCGCCGACCGACACTTCCCACAGAAGAAGTTTTCGCGCAACAGGGAAGTGATTCCTGCTTATCAAAGGTGAATTACAAGAATGATCACGGTCGATCCGGCTGCGCTGTTAGAACGTCTTGGTCCCTGCTGCCGGCAGGCACTGGAAGAAGCAGGAAACCTGTGCATCGGCCAAGGTGGTGCGGAGGTGACCGTCCCCCACCTGCTGACCGCGTTTTTGGGCCAGCCCGCCTGCGATGTCCGCGTCGTGATCGCCAGCGCCGGCCTGACCGTCGATACCCTGCGCCATGCCCTGGCCAGCACGTTCGAAGACCGCCATCCCGGGCGCAGCCAATACCCGTCTTTCTCGCCGCTGCTGATCGAGGTGCTGCAGGACGCCTGGCTGCTCAGTTCGGTAGAACNNGGCGCGATCTTCCTCGCGACCTTGCTCAACCCGGCGCGCTACCTGCCGCTGGCGGCGATCCACCTGCTCGACGACGTCAATCGCGAGGCGCTGCGCAAGCGCTTCGCGTCGTTGCTGTCGACCTCCACCGAAGCCCTAGACGCCAGCCCGACACCCTCCCCCCTGACCGTCACTAGGGGCGAAGACAGCGCGCTGGCCAGGTTC
>DQAA01000074.1:0-150 GCA_003523465.1 Pseudomonas sp. | reverse complement strand
CCGGCGACGCAAGAACAACCCCATCGTGGTCGGCGATGCCGGCGTCGGCAAAAGTGCGGTGGTCGAAGGTCTCGCCCTGCGCATCGTGCAGGGCCGCGTGCCCGAGCCGCTGCGGCAGGTCGAACTGTGGGGGCTGGACCTCGGCGCGCT
>DQAA01000466.1:463-3983 GCA_003523465.1 Pseudomonas sp. | reverse complement strand
CCAGGCACTGTCGGCCAGGGTCAGGCGGGCACCGTGGCGGGCCACGGCGACGATGTCCTGCCAGCGCAGCGGGGCGTCGGCGATCACGACATTCTCGGGTTGCTGCATGGCGGTCCTCATACGGTGGCGGCGCGGCGCTGGACGAAGCGGTCGACGTATTCGTCGGCCGGCGAATGGAGGATCTCCCGCGGCGTGCCGACCTGGATCAGGCGGCCGTCCTTGAGGATCGCGATGCGGTTGCCGATACGCACGGCTTCATCGAGGTCATGGGTGATGAAGACGATGGTCTTGTTCAGGGTCTTTTGCAGCTCCAGCAACTGGTCCTGCATCTCGGCACGGATCAGCGGGTCGAGGGCGCTGAAGGCTTCGTCCATCAGGATGATGTCGGTATCCGCCGCCAGGGCCCGGGCCAGGCCGACACGCTGGCGCATGCCACCGGAGAGCTGGTGCGGATAGGACTTCTCGTAGCCTTTCAGGCCCACGGTGGTGATCCAGTGCTGGGCACGCTCGGCGCACAACTGCTTGCTTTCGCCGCGGACCTTGAGGCCGTAGGCGACGTTTTCCAGCACGGTCTTGTGCGGCAGCAGGCCGAAGCTCTGGAACACCATGCTGATCTTGCGCCGGCGGAATTGGCGCAGGGCTTCCATGTCGTACTGCAGGATGTCCTCGCCATCCACCAGGATCGCCCCGCTAGTGGGGTCGATCAGGCGGTTGAAGTGGCGCACCAGGGTCGATTTGCCCGAACCGGACAGGCCCATGATGACGAAGATCTCGCCGGCGCCGATGGACAGCGACAGGTCGTTGACCCCGACCACGCAGCCGGTCTTCGCCAGCACCTGCTCCTTGCTCTGGGAGTCGCGGATCAGTTGCAGCGCTTCTTCATGACGCTGGCCGAAGATCTTGAAGACGTTCTTCACTTCGATCTTGTTCATCGCAGCCGTACTCATTTGCTCACCTCATGCCGCGCCCGGCCGTAGGCCTGGGTAATGCGGTCGATCACCACCGCGAGAATCACGATTGCCAGCCCGGCTTCCAGGCCGCGGCCGACGTTCAGGGTCTGGATGCCCACCAGCACGTCCTCGCCCAGGCCACGGGCGCCGATCATCGAGGCGATCACCACCATCGACAGGGCCATCATGGTGGTCTGGTTGATGCCGGCCATGATGCTTGGCAGGGCCAGCGGCAACTGCACGCCGAACAACTGCTGCCAGCGGTTGGCACCGAAGGCGTTGATCGCTTCCATGACCTCGCCGTCGACCTGGCGGATGCCCAGGTCGGTGAGGCGGATCAGCGGCGGCGCGGCGTAGATCACCGTGGCGAAGATCGCCGGCACCTTGCCCAGGCCGAACAGCATCAGTACCGGGATCAGGTACACGAAGCTGGGCATGGTCTGCATGATGTCGAGCAGCGGCATGAGGATCGAACGCAGGCGGTTGCTGCGGGCCGAGAGGATCCCCAGGGGGATGCCGATCAGCACCGAGATCACCGTCGCCACCAGCATCAGCGCCAGGGTCTGCATGAGTTTGTCCCACAGCCCCACGGCCCCTACCAGGAACAGCAGGCCGACGATCACCAGGGTCGGCAGCACGCGACGGGTCGCATGCCAGGCGATACCGGCGACGATCGCCAGCATCAGCCACCAGGGTGTGGCCCGCAGCAGGCCTTCAAGGTTGACGATGGCCCAGAGCAGGGTGTCGGAGATCTGCCGGAACACATCACCGTAGTTGGTCACCAGCGCATCGACCCAGCCGTTGACCCAGTCGGCGATGGAGAAGGTAAGTTTTTCGGGGAACATAGGACTCACTCATCAGGTGAAAAGGGAAAGTCAGAGCGCTGCGTCGATCTTTTTCGCGGCGTCTTCGCTGACCCAGGCATGCCAGATTTCAGGATGTTCCTTGAGGAAGGCTTTCGCCAGTTTCGGCGACTCGATGCGCTCCTTGGTCATGCGCGCGAGGTTCTGGTTGAGCAGGTCGATCGGCAGGTTGACCTTTTCCAGCACCGCGACCAGTTCCGGGGCGCCCTCGTGGAAGGCCTTGGACAGGCCGACCTTGATGCTCACGGTCTTGTCGACGCCGGGCTTCTCGTCCAGCTTGACCAGGTCGACCTGGCCCATCAGCGGAGTCGGGGTCCAGTAATAGAAGAGGATCGGCTCGCCGCGCTTGTAGCTCGACAGCACCGCCGCATCCAGGGCCGGGCCGGTGCCCGGGCGGAAATTGGTGTAGCTGCTTTCCAGGCCGTAGTCCTTGAGCATCTCGCTGTTGTCCAGCTCGCAGGTCCAGCCGGCCGGGCAGTTGTAGAAACGGCCCTTGGACGGTTCTTCCGGGTCCTTGAACACCGCCGCGTACTGGCCGAGGTCGGCGATGGCCTTGAGGTTCGGCGCCTTGGCTTCCAGCTTGCGCTTGGCGTCGCCTTCGATCACGTAGCGCGGCACGTACCAGCCTTCAATCGCACCCACCACCGGGGCGCCGACGCCGACCACCTTGCCGGCGGTTTCGGCTTTCTTCCACACCTCGCTGCGACCCACCCACTCTTCGGCGAAGACCTGGATGTCATTGGTGCCCAGGGCGTTTTCCATGGTGATGGAGTTGCCCGGCAGGCTGTCGGTCTCGCAGCCGTAGCCATTCTTCAGGACGAACTGCATGACGTCGGTCAGCAGCATGCCGCTTTCCCAGTTCAGCCCGGCGAACTTCACGGGCTTGCCGGATTCGCACCAGCCAGCGGCCTGGCTCGTCGCGGACAGACTCAACAGGCCAAGGGCACACAGCGACGCAAGCAGGGTCTTGTTGGTTTTCATTGCATGACGCTCCCAAACAGGAAAGTGGATATCGGCAGTTCAGAGGCCTTCCGGTCGTCCCTTCCATGAAACGCCGCGGCGGGGGCCGTTTTCGCCGGCCCCCGCGACGCGGATCAGCCGGNNCCGGTGATCATCGGCAGGTTCAGGCCCTGCTCTTTGGCACACTCGATGGCAATGTCATAACCGGCATCAGCGTGGCGCATCACGCCGGTGCCCGGGTCGTTGGTCAGCACGCGGGCGATACGCTCGGCCGCTTCGTCGGTACCGTCGCAGACGATGACCATGCCCGAATGCTGGGAGAAGCCCATGCCCACGCCGCCGCCGTGGTGCAGCGAAACCCAGGTGGCACCGCTGGCGGTGTTCAGCAGGGCATTCAGCAGCGGCCAGTCGGACACGGCATCGGAACCGTCCTTCATCGCTTCGGTTTCACGGTTCGGGCTGGAGACCGAGCCGGAGTCCAGGTGGTCGCGACCGATAACGATAGGCGCCGAAAGCTCACCGCGACGGACCATTTCGTTGAACGCCAGGCCAAGCTTGGCGCGCTGGCCCAGGCCGACCCAGCAGATACGCGCCGGCAGGCCCTGGAAGCTGATGCGCTCGCGGGCCATGTCCAGCCAGTTGTGCAGGTGGGCGTCGTCGGGGATCAGTTCCTTGACCTTGGCGTCGGTCTTGTAGATGTCCTCGGCATTGCCGGACAGCGCGGCCCAGCGGAACGGACCGATGCCG
>DQAA01000466.1:0-416 GCA_003523465.1 Pseudomonas sp. | reverse complement strand
TTGTTGCCGTAGTCGAAGGTCGGGATGCCTTGCTTCTGGAAGTCGAGCATGGCCTGGACGTGGACGGCCATGGATTGCTTGGCGGCCTTGACCACGGCGGCAGGCTCGGTCTTGGCGCGGTCGCGGTATTGCTCCCAGCTCCAGCCGGCAGGCAGGTAGCCGTTGAGCGGGTCGTGGGCGCTGGTCTGGTCGGTGACCATGTCCGGGCGTACGCCGCGCTTGATCAGTTCCGGGAGGATTTCCGCAGCGTTGCCCAGCAGGGCGATGGAGATGGCCTTGCCTTCGGCGGTGTACCTGGCGATGCGTGCCAGGGCGTCGTCGAGGTCGGTGGCTTGCTCGTCGACGTAGCGGCTGGCCAGGCGGAAGTCGATGCGGCTCTGCTGGCATTCGATGTTCAGCGAGCAGGCGCCGGCCAG
>DQAA01000076.1 GCA_003523465.1 Pseudomonas sp. | reverse complement strand
TCGAGCGGGCGACACCCAGCTCCGCCGCCGCCGCGCTGATATTCCACCGATGCCGGCGCAGGATCTCCAGCAGCCCTGATTCCGCCGGTTCGCCGGGCGCTGGCAGGCTCGCTGCCGACGAGGGCGCGGTGCCCTGCAACAGATCACCCGGCAGGCAATCCACATCGATACAGCCGTTCTCCGCCAGCGCCACCGCGTAGCGCAGGGCGTTGAGCAACTGGCGGATATTCCCCGGCCAGGGTGCATCGACAAGACACTGGCGCGCCTGAGCGGTGAGTTGCAGGCCGCGGGCCTCGACCTGGCCTTCGAGCAGATCCTCGATCAGTTGCCCGCGATCACTGCGCTCGCGCAGCGGCGGCAGACGCAGGTTCATGCCGTTGAGACGGTAGAACAGGTCCTCGCGAAAACCCTTGTCGCGCAGCATCGCCTGCAGGTCCTGGTGGGTCGCGCACACCACCTGGATATCCAGCGCCACCGGTGCCTGGGCGCCGATGGGGGAAATCTCCCGTTCGGCCAGCACCCGCAACAGACGCGTTTGCAGGTGGGCTGGCATATCGCCGATCTCATCGAGGAACAAGGTGCCGCCGTTGGCCAGTTCCAGCTTGCCCTTCATGCCCTTTTTCTCGGCGCCGGTAAAACTGCCGCCGCGGTAGCCGAACAATTCGCTCTCGATCAGGCTCTCCGGAATGGCCGCGCAATTGAGCGCGATGAACGGGCCGTTGCGGCGTGCGCTGGCCTGGTGAATGGCACGGGCGAAGGCTTCCTTGCCGGTGCCGGTTTCGCCGGTGATGAGGATGGCGATGTCCTTGTCGATAACCTTGCGCAGGCGGCGCACTGCCTGTTGCAGAGCCGGATCGGCACCGGCCAGCCGCTCCAGGTCCGGGTGGCGGGGCGGCTGCATTTTCGTCGGGGCAGGCATTGCGCGGTGTCTTTGCGAAGGAATGCGCAGGCTCAGGTCCAGCAGCGTTTCGTCATGCCGGGCGCGCAGGCGCAGGCCCTGGGCCCCGCCATTGGTCAGGCGCAGCAGCTCGTCGACCCCCATGGGCAGCAACTGGTCGATCAGGCCCCCGAGCAAGCGGCCAGGCGCCTGGTCATGGGCGACAAACGCCGCACGGTTGGCGCCTATCACCCGGCCGCTGTCGTCCAGTGCCAGCAATTGCTCATTGGCCAGGTCGGCGATCTCGTCGATGGGCTTGAGGGAGAGGGTGAGGCGATCCCGGTAGCTTTGGCGAAAGTGCGCGTTCTCGATCAGGCGCGCATACAGGATCACCAGTTGCAGGGTCAGGT
Organism: Pseudomonas sp.; assembly: GCA_003523465.1. GTDB lineage: Bacteria > Pseudomonadota > Gammaproteobacteria > Pseudomonadales > Pseudomonadaceae > Aquipseudomonas. Next base: position 3,016 of record DQAA01000076.1, on the reverse strand, counting down.
ACTGGCTTTCCTTGGGGCCGTCGCTGTTCAGACAGGTTGCATTCAGGCAGCCCTGCAACAGACCCTGGGCATCGAAGATGGGGGCGACGGAGCAACTCAGGCGCGCGTTGGACGCAAGGAAATGCTCCTGGCGATGGATGATCAGCGGTTCGGCCGCGGCCAGGGTGGTGCCGATGCCGTTGGTGCCGGCGATGGACTCGTCCCAGCGTGCCCCGACCACCAGCCCCGAGCGGATGTAGGGGCTGTGCTCGGCAGGGAGGCGGGCGTCGAGGGTGATGCCATCGGCATCGCTGAGCAGCACCGCGAAGCCGGCGGGAACCACGCGCCTGGCCAGGCCGCTGACGCCCTGGCTGGCAATTTCGAGGTATTCCTGATGGCGCTGCTGGTGACGGCGGATGTCATCGGCGCAAAGGATATCCAGGCGGTTGGCGGTCGCCGGATCGAGCCGATGCTGGACCACGCTGCGATACCAGGAGCGGGCGATCACCCCGTCCGGACGAAAGCCGCGCTCGGGGAAATGCTCGTTGACGAAGGCGGTGAGGTCGCTGGGATGGGGCTGCGCGCTGTGCCGGGTCATGAACGGCTCCATGTGGCGTGCGCTGCGCGAGGGCAGGCACGGCGATCTTGTTATGGGGGCAACGAGCCTCGGCCGTTACGCGACCCAAGATAGCCGCTGATGGAGAGCAGCGCCATGACGGACTTGCTGTGCGAGACAGCATCAGGAACAAGGCCGGTGATTTTCCACCGGCCTGTTTCAGAGAGGTTGAAACTTATTCTGGAACCATGGCGAAGGTCGAATAGACCGTTTTCACACTCGAAAAGCCGACCCGGTAGAACTCCAGTGTTACCGCCCCGTTATTGATTTCTGTCCAGAGCAACTGGGATTTCTGGATGTCGTTCAGCGCTTCCCAGCCGGCAAAGGCGGCGCGTGCCGACACGATGACCGGGGGACGGGAGGTCTGGTTGAGGATCTTGCCCATCCGCAGCACGTTCACCTGGGTGGTGTTGTTCCGGTCAAAACGGATATAGCAGTGCGCTGGCAGATCCCTGCGGTTCTGCGCGCCGGCATGAAGGGCTGCCCGGGTCTGCAGTACTGCCATGTCGCTTTTGTCGGAGTGGAATACCGAAGGGATCAGCGTCCCGCCCCAGTTGACCAGGTTCAGTACGTCGTCACCACTGATGGACTCCATGTAAAGCTCGCCAGCCATGCTGTTCTCCTTGTTCGCTTATCGTTGAAGTTGCGATCCAGTGCATGAGTTCGAGCAAATCCAGGGCGATCGCCGTTCCATGCCGCTTCAAGGGGTATCGGTCCGTGACAGCAAGGCTTTAGGAATAAATCGAGTGTCGGCACTTTGTGTGCCTGGGTCTGGCGGGGGGAGAAGGGGAAAAGCAGTTTGGAAAGGCGCATCCCTGCGCGAGTGAAGTATCAGAAGCTGTATTTGGCGGTCAGCATCATGTTGCGCGGGTTGCCGTAGACATCGCCGCCATAGAGCACCGAGTTGGAAATCGCCGAGTAGTATTTGCGATCGAAGATATTGTTGGCGTTGAGCTGCAGGTCCAGGTTCCGGGTCAGCTGATAACCGGCCATCAGGTCGGTAACGGCGTAGCCCCCTTGTTCAAGCCGATAAGCGCCGCCACTGGCGGTGGAGATGTCGTTGTACATCCGGCTCTGCCAGTAGACATTCCCGCCCACCCGCAGTTTTTCCAGCGGGCCCTCGAAGCGGTACACCGTGGACACCTTGAACAGGTGCTCAGGCGTATCGGTGCTGAAGCGCTGGTTTTCGTTCTGTGGATTGGCGTCGTCCTTGACGTAGTGGGTCCGGGCGTAGGTGTAGCCCGCGCCGACCTGCCAGTTCTGCGTCAGCGCACCTTGCAGTTCCATGTCGATACCCTGGCTACGCACTTCGCCAGACGCTTCGTAGCAGTTGGTAGGATCCACGCACCCTGAAACATCCGTCAGCGAGACGGCGCGGTTTTCCTGGTCGACGCGGAACAGCGCCACGCTGGCATTCAGCGCGCCGTCGAAGTACTCGCCCTTTATCCCGACCTCGTAGTTCTTGCCCTCGACCGGTCTGATCGGGCTGCCGGACGCATCCTTGTAAGCCTGGGGATTGAAGATGTCGCTGAAGCTGACATACACCGAGTGGTGGTCGTCCAGGTCGTAGATCAGGCCGGCGTAGCGCGTGACGTTTCGGGTGACCTTGTAGTCCGCATCGGCACTGTCCTTGTCGTCGTAGTCGTACCAGTCCAGGCGGCTGCCGAGGATCAGCTTGAGCGGGTCGGCCAGGCTCAGGCGGGTGGTCATGTAGACGCCTTCCTGGTTGGTCACCGTGCGGCTGTTGCCGGTGTGCACGAAGTCCGGTTTGCCGGCGTCGAGCGGCCAGTTGGTGTCGTACGGGCTGTAGTTGTGGGTGGTCATGTCGTAGATGCGCTTGCTGGCGCCCACCACCAGCTCATGAGTGCGGCCGAAGGCTTCGAAGGGGCCACTGGCGAAGGCATCCACACCCGCCTGGTTTTCGTCGTGGGCCGATTGGTAGACGGTGCGCCCCAGGCTCTGGTCGGCGGCCCAGCGCGACTGGTACGAGCCGGAGAACAGGGCGTTCTGCTCGGTGTACGAGGCGTTGACCTGCAGCTTCCAGTCGTTGGCCAGGCGCTGACGAACCTCGGCGAACAGGGTGTTGATCTCCTGGTCCTTGTCTTCCCAGTCCGTGCCCGGGTTGTACGAACGGGGCAGGTCAAGGTGATGGCCATCGAGGCCGACCATCGATGCGCCCCAGAAATAGTTGTTCTTGTCCTTTTGGTGGGAGAAGCCCAGGGACAAGGTGGTGTCGTCGCTGAGGTCGGCCTCGGTGATGGCATAGAACAGGCCGTGGGTTTCCTCGCCACCGTCGATGAAGCTGTTGGCGTCCTGGTACGACGTCACCACCCGTCCACGCAGGGTGCCGCTGTCGTTCAGCGGGCTGGAGGCGTCGACTTCGCCGCGGTAGTCGTCCCAGCTTCCGGCGGCGCCGGTCAG
>DQAA01000075.1 GCA_003523465.1 Pseudomonas sp. | reverse complement strand
GCACCGATCAGCAGATGATCCTTGCCCAGGCGGTACGCGCCGCTGCGCTCACCTTCGACGAACTCCGCCGAGGGCGAGAGGAAGGTCCAGTCCAGGTCCTTTTCCTGCTTCAGCGCATCGAGGTAGGCAGCGCCAGCGCTGGCCTCGGCCTTGTACGCCTCGGGGAAGTCCGGGCTGTCGATGACCCGCGAGTCGTCCGGCAGCAGCAGGCTGCCCGCCCCGCCCACCACCAGCACGCGCTTGATTCCGGCCTTCTTCGCCGGGCCCAGCAGGGTCTGTGCGGGAATGCCGGAGAAATGCGCGGCACTGAGTACGGCATCGTGACCGGCCAGGGCCTTGGCCAGCGCCTCGGCGTCGTTGATATCAAGTGCTACCGGGGTTACCCCGGCGCGGCCCTGCAGTTTCGCCGGGTCACGGGCGATGGCGGTGACGCTATGGCCGCGGCGCAGGGCTTCTTCCAGCAACTGGCTGCCGGCACGGCCGGTAGCCCCGATGATTGCGATCTTGCTCATGACAAACCTCCAGTGGGAATAGAACGACTCACCATTTCATTTCGCCCTTGTCGACCTTGGCCCCCAGCTCCAGGGAGCTTTCGTCGGCCAGGTCCGGGTAACGCTTTTTCATTGCCGCGATCAGCTCGGCCGAGTTGGCGGCGCGGGCACTTTCCTGATCGAAGGCGCGGATGTAGTCAGCAGTAAAGCGCACCGCCGCCAGCGAGCCGCTCGCCTTGCCGAGGGTGTGGCCGGGAATCACGGTGGCCGGTTTGAGGTCTTCGATGCGCTTCAGGCCCACCAGCCAATCGGCATGGGACTGCTTGCCCTGGGTATCGGCCATCCAGACGTGCTGGTTTTCCGAGACGAGGATCCCGCCCACCACCGCTTTGATCGAAGGAATCCAGACGAAGGTGCGATCCGGCTGCGGGCCGTCGAGGCCGACGATCTGCAAGGCCTGGCCTTCCAGAGTCAGCTGGTCGCCGTCGAGCACCTGCGGCAGGACCAGGCGCTGCGGCTTGTCGGCGCCCATCTGCGGGCCCCAGTAGGCGAGCTTGGCCTCCATGGTTTTCTTGATGTGCGCGACGGTCGGCGCAGTGGCGACCACCTTCGCGTCGGGGTAAGCCCGCAGCAGGGTATCGAGGCCGAAGTAGTAATCCGGGTCACCGTGGCTGATGTAGATGGTGCTCAGGTGCTTGCCGCCGGCCTTCAGCTTTTCGACGACCTGCTCTGCCTGGGCCTTGCCGAACTGGGCATCGATGAGGATGGCGTCATGCTTGCCGCTGACGATCACCGAACTGACCGGGAAGATCGCTTCGGTGCCGGGGTTGTAGGCCGTGAGTTGCAGCGGCGCATCGGCGGCCATGGCCGTGTTGAAGCAGAGCAGTGCGATGAAAGCGAAGAACGAGCGACGCATCGGCTGAATCCTGTGGAAGACGAATGACCCACAGCTTAGTTGCGCGATCCGGCACAAAAAATGCGATTCTTAGCCATAGTTTGTTTCTGAAACCGGACAGATCAATGGACCGTCTTACCGCGATGCGGGTCTTCGTTACCGTGGTCGATCTCGGCAGCCAGTCGGCTGCGGCGGATCACCTGGATATGTCGCGCCCGGTGATTTCACGTTATCTGGCTGACCTGGAAAACTGGGTCGGCGCGCGCCTGATGCAGCGCACCACGCGCAAGCTGAGCCTGACGGCCGCGGGCAAGGAAACCCTGCCGCGCTGCCGGCAGATGCTGGAACTGGCCGGCGACCTGCAGGCGGCGGTCAGCACGCCGGACCAGGCGCCGCGTGGGGAATTGCGGATCAGCGTCAGTACCTCGTTCGGCCAGGCCCAGTTGCTGGAGGCGGTCACCGAGTACGTCCAGCGTTATCCGCAGGTGAAAGTCGACCTGCAGATGCTCGATCGCACCGTGAACCTGGTGGACGAGCGCATCGACCTGGCGATCCGCACCAGCAACGATATCGATCCCAACCTGATCGCCCGGCGCCTGAGCGTATGCCATTCGGTGATCTGCGCCTCCCCCGCCTATCTGCGCCAGCACACGGCGCCGCAGGTGGTGCAGGACCTGAGCCAGCACAACTGCCTGACCCATTCCTACTTCGGCCACAGCCTTTGGCATTTCGAGGTGGCGGGTGAAAGCGTTTCGGTGCCGATCCACGGCAACCTCAGCGCCAACGAGGCCCTGACCCTGCAGCAGGCGACCCTGGCCGGGGCCGGCATCGCCATGCTGCCAACCTACCTGGCGCATCGGCCGTTGCGCAGCGGCGAGCTGGTTCGCCTGCTGCCCGAGGCGCAACCTAAGACCCTGAACCTCAATGCGGTGTACACCTCGCGAAAGCACATGCCGGCGACCTTGCGCAGCATGCTGGACTTCCTTGCCGAGCGCTTCACCGATCCGCCGGAGTGGGACCGCGACCTGCCCTGAGCAGGGCGTCGGATGCTGGACTATCCTTGCTACAGGATGTATCGGTTGCGGGAGGTCAGCATCATGGGTGTCAAATCCAGAAAATGCGCCATCGTCTGCGCCATCGCCGCCATCATGGGGCTATATGCGACCGCTGCCTGGCGGGTAGAGCAGACACGTAATCAACCCTGGTCGGCGGCCAGCTGTTCATTGGCGCATTGTGTGCCGCATACGGCCACGCTCAGTGCCTTGAGGTAACTCGCCTGCAGCGACTCGGACCCTGTGGGAGCTGGCTTGCCAGCGATGAGGCCGGTACAAACGCTGAAAATCCCCAGTCATACTTAGCAAGCTATCGGTTAAACTCGCTTGAAAAAACAGCCGAGCCCCGCCGTGACCGTAGCCAATTCCCCGCCCCAACCTGCCCTGCGCACCGTGCTCGTCGCCCTGATGCTGGCGATCTTCCTCGGCGCCCTCGACCAGACCATCATCGCCGTCTCCATGCCGGCCATCTCCGCCCAGTTCAACGATGTCGGCCTGCTGGCGTGGGTCATCTCCGGCTATATGGTGGCAATGACCGTGGCCACGCCGATCTACGGCAAGCTCGGTGACCTCTACGGCCGGCGGCGGATGATCCTTAGCGGGACGGCGATCTTCACCCTGGCCTCGGTGTTCTGCGCCATGGCCCAGAACATGGAGCAACTGGTGCTGGCACGGGTGATCCAGGGCATCGGCGCCGGCGGCATGGTTTCGGTGAGCCAGGCGATCCTTGGCGATCTGGTGCCGCCACGGGAGCGCGGGCGCTATCAGGGCTACTTCAGCAGCATGTACGCCGCCGCCAGCGTGATCGGGCCGGTACTCGGCGGGCTGCTGACCGAGTACCTGTCGTGGCGCTGGGTGTTCTGGCTGAACCTGCCGCTGGGCCTGGTCGCGTGGTGGGTATCGCGCACCAGCCTGCGCG
>DQAA01000224.1 GCA_003523465.1 Pseudomonas sp. | reverse complement strand
CACCCTCTTCCCGCCTCCCTCCGCCTCACTGTGCCTGCCTGCATCTGTCTGTGTATGTCTCCACCTGCCTGTCCTCGTGGCGGCTCGCGAGGCCCTCCTCGGCTTCCTCGAGGGCGAAGTTGAATGGGTCAGTGCGGGTAGGTATGGTTGCATTGCTGCAAGATTTTCCTGCTGCAAGTTTCTCCCGCCAGCGTCGGCGCCCGGCGCTCAACCTCGGCGGTGGGCGCAAGGTTGACGGCTAATGACTCTCGGAGGGATGCATGTCAATCGCCACCGCACGCAGGGAGGCTCCCACGCCTCCCGAGGAGCACCAGCAGGTGATGAATCACCGGGAGATTCTCCTGGTCATCTACGGACTGATGGCCGGAATGTTCCTGTCGTCACTCGACCAGACCATTGTTGGTACGGCAATCCGCACGATCGGCGATGATCTGCACGGACTCGACCAGCAGGCCTGGGTGACCACCGCCTATTTGATCACGTCCACGATAACCGTCCCGATCTACGGCAAGGTCTCTGACCTATTTGGTCGCCGGCCGCTGTTCCTGTTCGGTATCACTGTTTTTGTCCTGGGCTCGCTGATGTCCTCGCTCTCCACCTCCATGCTCATGCTCGCGGGCTTCCGCGCCTTCCAGGGCATTGGGGCCGGCGCGCTCATGTCGTTGCCGCTCGCCATCATGGGCGACATACTCGCCCCTCGGGAGCGAGCCAAGTACCAAGGCTATTTCTTCGCGGTCTTCGGTGTCTCAACGGTCATCGGTCCGCTCATCGGTGGCGTGTTCGCGGATACGAACAGGATTCTCGGCATTGCCGGGTGGCGTTGGGTTTTCCTCGTCAACGTCCCGGTCGGAATCATTGCCTTCGCGATGGTCTTTGCTTTCCTGCACCTGCCGAAGGTGAACACCAACACGGCGCCGCGAATCGACTGGTTCGGTGCAGCCGCGGTGGTCATGGCTCTCGTCCCGCTGCTCGTCGTTGCAGAGCAAGGCAGGACCTGGGGCTGGGCTTCGGCCATCTCCATCACGTGTTATGTCATCGGTGTGCTCGGCGTCATCGCCTTCCTCGTCATCGAGCAGCGCATGGGTGATGATGCGATCGTCCCGTTGCGACTGTTCAGCTCTCACACCTTCTCGATGGCCACCATTCTCAGTGTGCTCGTTGGCTTCGGAATGTTTGGCGCCATGATGACGATTCCGCTCTACCTGCAGATCGTGGTGGGTCTGAACCCGACCGAATCGGGACTGGCCACCATCCCGTTGGTGATCGGCCTGATGATTGCCGCGTTGAGCGCTGGCCAGATCACGGCGCGAACAGGCCACTACCGGGTCTTCACGATCACCGGCACCATGAGCACTGCGCTCGGCTTCCTCCTTCTCACCTTCATGAAGTACGACACCCCGTTGTGGTATTTGATGCTGGGAATGTTTGTCATCGGTTTCGGCCTGGGCCAGCTCATGCAGACCCTGATCCTGGCGAGCCAGAATTCCGTTCCCCCTAAGGACATGGGGGTGGCCAGCAGCGCTGCCACCTTCTTCCGCCAGATCGGCGGCACGCTGGGCACCGCCATCATGCTGTCCGTGCTGTTCTCCTTGCTGCCCACCAATATCGTGCAGGGCATGACCAACCAGACCACGCTGAACGCAGCTCTGGACGCGTCACTGAACCCGAGTGTCGCCGGCGCACCGGGTAACCAGGCGATCATGAAGCAGCTGTGGACACCCATCATCAATCCGGTGAAGAGCACCATCCAGACCCAGCTCGACTCGGCGAGCAGTGCGGCCAAGCAGGCCGCTGACACAGCAGTGACGCAGAAGGTCACCGAGGCAGTCAACGCTCAGGTCGCGGCTGGCGAGATCACCCAGGCCGAGGCATCGGTGGCCATCACCCACGGGGTCGAGACTGCTCGCCCTGCGGCTGAGCAGCAGGCCTTGAGCGCGGCCGCGAGTCAGGCCCATGCCAATGTTGTCGGCGACACGCTGCAGGTGGACTGGTCGAATGAGACCCAGCGGGTGTTCTGGGTCGATCAGTTGACCCCCAAGCTTGCCCAGCAGATCAACCAGAATGCGTCGAAGCTGTCCAGCTCGTCGAGCTCGGCCACCAGCGACACGTCCTTCCTCACCGGCGCGGACCCCCGGCTCAGCAAGCCGTTCATGGTGGGCTTCACGCGCTCGTCGGTGACGATCTACTGGACCGGCTTCGGCGTCCTGATGCTGGCCTTCGCGCTGAGCTGGTTCTTCAAGGTACCGCCGCTGCGCAAGTTCTCGGCCCTTCAGGAGCAGGCTGATTCGGCTCTGGAGGCCGAACACCGCGGCTCCGGGGCAGCACAGGACTGAGGTGGCCATGGACGCCGATAAGGCTGAGGAGATCAAGCCCTGCGGTCTTCGCGAACGCAAGAAACAGCAGACCCGACGGGCGATCCACGGGGCTGCACTGCGTCTTCTGGACGAGGGTGGCCTGGAGAATGCGACGGTGGAGCGCATCTGCGACGCCGCCGATGTGTCCGCCCGGACCTTCTTCAATTACTACCCCTCGAAAGCGGCAGCGATCCTGGGCCTGCCCGACCGGGTGATCCCCCCCGAAGTCGCCGAACGATTCCGCAGAGCACAAGGTGAGCTGGTGCCGGCCTTGTGCGAGGTGGTCGTCGCAGCGACAAATCACAACGTGGACCGCAAGGGCATCAAGAGGGTCGTCGCCGAGCGGCCTGAGCTCGTGGCCGAGTTCACACGGTGGATCATGTCGGTGCGCGAGGAGTTCATCGCGCTTGCCCGTGAGCGCGCAGCCAGCGAAAGCGTGGCCTTCGGGGCCGCCTCCCTCGTGCTCGCCGGCTTCGGACTGGCTCTCCATACGCACCGCACGGACGACAACCCGATCGACGTGGCCTTGGCGCAGTCCATCGATACGGTGATCGCCACACGCAATGCCGTCCTGAGCCCTCTGCAGTCCCCGTCGAACCAGCTGACCGAACCTCCGGGGGAGGCGAACGCTCCGGTGAATTCCTCGGTGGAGTGATGACCGGGCACTGCTGAGCACCGTTGTGGTAGGAGTGGAGCGCCGGGGCGCCCCGGCGCT
>DQAA01000101.1 GCA_003523465.1 Pseudomonas sp. | reverse complement strand
GGCGCGGGTCACCTGGACCACGCCCTGGCCAGTGCCCAGGCCGGCGCCGCCGGTTACGCTGCCGTAGCCTTGCGCAGTGGAGGTGCCGGTGCCGGCTTCGCTGGTGGTGGAGACATAGAACTGCGGCTTGAAGCTGGACTGTTGCACCTGCATCGCGGCGGTGGCACCGAGGCGATCACCGTTGGCGTTCTGCCAGCTGCTGCTCATGACCACGCCGAAGCTGATGATCCGCCCAGGCATCACGTAGCGGCCGCGCAGTTGCGCCAGCTCCTGGTCCTTGACCTCGGTGGGCTTGAACTGCGCGTAGGCAGGTAAAGGAAGACTGGCCGCCATGCACAGGGCCACCAGCCAGCTTGAAGTCTTCATCGCGTGCTCCCCGGAGCTCCATGCTCGCTTTTTCTCTGGTTAGAAGAAGTCGCTCTGGATGAAACCGAACTCCATCAACTGGGCATCGTCGATGGGCTTGAAACCGTCGATCTTGTGTTTGGCGGTCAATGGGCCCGGTGCGCTGAGCAGGGCATTGGCCTTGTCGTAGCCGGGGCCGATGACGGCGAAGATGATGCCGTTCCAGCCTTTTACGAAGTCGTCGAACTTGTAGCGCTTGTTACCCAGTACCGGGTCGCCGACGTAGGCCCAGTCCTTTTCCGTGCGTTGCAGCACGACGAAGTGCTTGTAGCCGCGGATGTCCATCAGCACCACCACCGGGATGGTCACGCTCTGCAGGCTTTCCGCCGGAATCCGGTAGCCGCGGGCACGCATGCCGATGCTTTCCACGTAGCGCTTCATGTCGAGCATGGAGAAGCCCTGGACGCGGACCTGGTCGTGGTCGGAGTGGGCGAGCATGCCTTCGATGATGTGGGCCTCGTCCACGTCCAGCCAATAAGCCTGCTGGAGGATGGTGGCGAGGGCGGCGGCGCCGCAGCTGAAGTCGGTCTTCTGCTGCACGATGTTGGCGAAGCGGCGTTCGCGGATGCTTTGCACCGGTTTGTAGACCAGCGTGCCACCAGGCAGGGCAGCCACGGCCATGCGTTGCGCGGCGCCGGCGTATCCGGTTTGCAGACCCAGGACCACCAGCAGCGTCAGCAAGAGCGCGCGCATGAGCTTTCCCCTTCCATGAATTCAAGGAAAGGGGCCCCGAAGGGCCCCGATCAAGGTCGCTGTTACAGACCGGTGCAGGCGCGGCAGCCTGCTGCGATGGACAGCGAGTTGCTTTGCTGGTTGCCCGAGCCAGCCGAGACGTTGGCCCCTACTTTGCCCGACACGCCGTTCAGCGAGTTGGTCATCGAAGCGGTGTTGGTCACAGGGTTGACCCAGCCGCTTGGGGTCAGCACTTGGTAGGAGGCTACGCCGAACAGCGCGAAGTCGCCTTCCTCGTGGAACTTCAGCGGATCTTTCTGGGTTTGGTTATGACCGCCACGATCATCATTACCGTAGCCGCCATGGCCGCCGCCATTGTTATTGGATTTGCTTTCAACATAACCCACACCATCGCCTTCGTAGCGGCCGTACGCGGCGAAGGAAGAGTGCAGGGTTTTGGTGTCGTAGGTACGGTCCGCGTCGTTGGTCACTTTCAGGCCGGTAGTGGACTGGTTGGCTGCGGCACTGGCTGCAGCGACCCGGCCGCCGGACACGGCGATGGCGAGGTTGTTTTTCTGTTGGTTGAAGTCGCCGGCGGTGACGTTCACGCCGATGTTGCCGGAGCTCCCGTTGGCCGAGTTGTTGAGGGTACCGGTGTTGCGGGTGGAGTAGTTCTTCACAGTGTTGCCCACGTTGCTTTGGGTCGCACTGGAGATAGCCACGGCGCTGCCGAAGACGAAGCTTTCGTCGGCGGTGGCGATGGCAGCGACGTTGTCCTGCTGGTTGCCGTCGCCGGCGGCGGTGTTGGCGCCCAGGTTGCCCTGCGAGCCGTTGGCCGAGTTATCCATCTTGGCATCGTTGCGGGTCGCTTCGTTTTTCACCCAGTTGCCGCTGTTGGCCTGGGTGTCGATCACGGTAGCGGCGGCGCCGGCGTTGACCAGGAGGCTCAGGAGGTAGCTGGCGTTGTTGTCGTGACCGCCGTTGTGGCCGCCGTTATGACCGCCGTGGTTGTCATCGCCACGTCCACCCGCTTGTGCAGCAACTGCCATGACCGCTGCGAGTGCGAATACCAGGGGCTTGAGTGCCATTTGTGGTTTCATGGTGTTTCTCCGCAATTATCTTTTTTGATTGTTAAGTGTTGTGTTGCCGGTTTCGGGTCAATCGGCGACCCGTACGCTCAGGGTGTTGGCCATTCGGTTTCCCACCCCTGCGCTCTGATTCAACTGGATCACCCCACGGCTGTTGCTGAACGCCTGGTCGCTGGTGCTGACCTGGCGGCTGCCGGGGGCTTGGCCCGTTGGATCGGAGCTGTTGGACAGCGCCACGTTCTGCTGGAGCAGGACGCTGTCATCGATGCTTTGCGGTACGGCGCTGATGGCGATGCGCACCGCGTTGGTTTGTTGAGTCCCGGCGCCGGAGGACTGGTTGATGCCCAGGACCCCGTTGCCGTTGCTGAAGGCGTTGCCGCTGATGCTGGCGGTGGCATCCACGGCGCGGCTGGCCGGGGTGTCGTTGCGCTGGATGATGCGGGTGGTGGCCTGGGCTTCATGGCCGATGGCGATGGCCCGGCTGTTGTTCTGTTGCTGCTGGTCGCCGGCGGCCTGGTTGATCGACAGGTTGCCCTTGTAGCCCTGGGCGCTGCTGTCGATGTTGGCGTTGTCCTGGACTTGCGAAGCAGCGAGCGCGGTGCCGGAGCAGAACAGGGCGAGGAACAGCAGGTTGGCCTTCATCTTATTTGCCCCCGGTCAGCATCTGCAGCGGAGCCAGCCCGGCGCCGATGGCACC
>DQAA01000391.1 GCA_003523465.1 Pseudomonas sp. | reverse complement strand
GAGCAGGAAGCTGCCACTCAGGTCGAGCCGGCGCAGCCGCGGCAACCCCGCTACCGAACGCAGGTCGGTATAGCCCAGCATCACGTCCTGCTCGCGCAGCCCCAGGCCAGCCAGCTGCGGCCAGGCCCGCACGAGGTTCTGCACCATGCTCGCGGCCCATTCGCCGCCGTGGACATCCAGCGACGTCAGCGCGGGAAACTGCCGGGCCAGCACCTGGATCGTACGGTCATCGACGAGCCGTTCCTCCCCCTCGCCTTCGCGCAGCATCACCTCGTCCAGCAACAAGGCGTCGACGCGGGTGAGGAAAAACTCCGGCAGGGGCAGCGGCAGGTCTGCCAGTTGTACCCGCTCCAGCATCAGGGGCGATCCCGGCCTGCCGAGCTCGGGCAACAGATTGCGCCGCCAGTGCTCCCACAAGGCCGCGCCGATACGCTCACGGCTGCGCTGGCGGGCTTCGCTGAGGTTTTCCCTGATGGACAACTGCACCCAACGGTCTAGGTGCGTCCTGAGTTGGCGCATTTCCTCCAGCACCTGGTCCAGACGCGTGTTGATGGCCGCGCGGTCCATTCCATTGCGATACAGCGCCTGCAAGGCGTCCTCGACGTAGATGTCGTCCAGTTCCAGCAGACGCAGGCGGTCGAGCAACTCGTCCTCGGTGAAAAACGGCGTGCCGCGGCCGCTGAGCGGATGACCGATACGACCGTCGGCCAGGCGCATCGGCGAGCGGAAGGCCGGCTTGACCGCCTGCATGCCCAGCCATTCGCGCAGGCGCTGCGCCGGCAGGGGTTGTTCCTGCAAGGCGTGCCGCAGGCCGGCGGCATCGGTGATGCCCAGCCGCTCCCGGGTCATGCCTGGCAAGGTGTCGAACAGTGCCTGGCAGAAATCCCCGGGCTTTTGCTGGCGCCACAGCAACGCCAGTTCCGGCTCCTGCTCCGGACCGATGGCCGCCATCCGCCGGCCATCGAGCGAACCCTCGTAGAGGCCGATGCGCAAGGTCTTCGGCCAATTCGCCAGACCTTCCAGAGCGTGCAGGAGCACGCATGCGCTATCGGGACTGGCCTCCAGGTTCAGGTAGACACCTTCGCGGGCACGGGCCAGGCGAACCTGCTGCTGGTAGATCCGTGCCTCTTCCGCCAGGCGCAGCGGTATGCGCCCGCTGCTGGTCATCTCGCCCAGCTCGGCGGGTGTCGCCGCCCTGACGATTTCTTCGACGATGAGGTTTGGCAAACCCGCGAACTGCCGCTGCAACTGCTCGCCGGGCACGGACAGGCGTGGTTGCGTCTGCTCGTAACCGAAGGCGAATGCCATGCCCTCCAGCGAGCCGGAAGTACCGGGAAGATTGTCCAGGGAGAAACCGTCCATCGCCTCGACCACGCNNACAGGCGTCGCAGGGTATCGCTAAGCAGCGCCGGCGGCCGGCGGCTGTCCATCAGGCTCCTGCGCAGTTGCGCTTCGCTGACCCCGCTGATGCGCAGGGCACGTTGCGCCAGGGTTGCGGAAACCTCGGCCTCCAGCGGCCCGGCACGGCTGAACAGTTGCTGGCCGCGCCATTGCTCCGGGGTGTCCAGTTCGTGCAGCCAGCCGCCATTGTCGTTGTGCCGCACAGGCGGTTCGTAGGCACCGCTACCGCCGGGATGCTCCAGGCAGTAACCCGATTCGCTGCCGAGCAAGGTGCGTACCGAGTAGTAACGGCCTTCCAGCGCCAGCCACTGGCGGCCGCTCCAGCTGTACAGGCCGTTTTCCCCAGGGCGCAATCCGGCGGGCAGTTCTACGTCGTAGGCGAAGGGGGTCAAGTCGGGTTTCCACAGGCGCATGCTGCCGTCCGCCAGTTGTACCGGACGCATGCCGCGCACCGCTGCGGGCAGGTTGCCGGGGAAGCGGTGGGCCATGCCACCGGCAACCCCCATGGCCGCCAGCACTGCCAGGTTTTCCGCAACATCCATGAAGTAGCCCCAGGCTTCTTCCCGGTCCCCCTTGGACAGGCTGTCGAAGCCTTCGTAGACCTCGTAGCCGAGCATCGCCGCATTGACCGCCAGCATCACCAGGCCCAGGCCCGGCACGACGAAGGCCGCGACATTGAGCACATTCAGGCCGATATCGAGGAAGTAGCTGACCTTGTCCAGCAGCGACTTGTGGTCCTGGGTGGCACTGGGCACTGCGTGGTACAGCCCGTCGGCCTTGAGCACCGCCATCTTGCGCTGCAGCAGGAAATCGAACAGCGGCGTGGTGATGCCCACCTGGCTCAGGCTCAGGGACGCCGTCTTGTCGAAGCGCTCTTCATACCAGCCGCCAGGGTTCCAGACCTTGGGATACAGCTGGCGCTGGATCCGCTGCATCAGGTGTGCCCGCTCCCCGGCCGGGACGAAACGCAGGAAGTACGTGCGCCATGCCGGCGCTTTCAGGCGCTCGCGCAACGAGTCCTCGAAAACCTTCAGTGACGGGAAAACCTGCAGCGGCTGCTGCGGTTCGTCCGGCATGTACACCACCAGGCTACCCGGACGAGAGAACAGGACGACACCATTGAGCTGCACCTCCCACAGGTACAGCGAGCTGCTCGTGCCGCCGCCGGTCTTCGCCACGTGCAACAGGTCGTCGTATAGCGCCTGGTCGATCCACCCTTGCAGGCGGGCCAGGTGCAGGGTGAGGTGCAAGCTCGATTGCTCGAACTGCTTGAAGCAGGCCTGGCGATCGCTCGCAGCACTGCCGTGGGTTTCACCGCTTTTGGGCGCCGGCTTGAAGGTGGATTCGATAAGGCCCTGATAGCGCCCGCCCAGGTCCAGGGTGCGACACAAGGCGGCGAAACGTTCGGGCAGCAGATCCACGTCGCGACTGGGCTCCAGCACCTTGCCGGTGTCACTGCTGAAGATCGTCGAGGGCCTGCGGTCGTCGCGCATGCCGTCCGGCTCGGCCTCGAAGGCTTCGAAGTTCTGCAGCGCTGCCAGGAGCAGGGGCTGGGTGGCGACCTTGACGATCTGGAAGGCCTTGGCCACCGGGTCGCCGCCCTCGAACCGGGACTCATCGGCCCGCGCCCGTACGGCGTTGAACAGGAAGGTGCGGCGCAGATCGAGGTCCAGACCGAAGGTGGTCTTGATCGCCTCGTGCAGCAGCGGTTCAGCGAAGGTCTCGGCCGTTGGCAGTTGGCCGAGGATGGCGTCCACGGCACTGGCCAATGATTGATGGCGTCGGTACTCATCGTGCAGCGCCGCGATCACTTCCGGCAGGCGGGCGCTGGCGGCCCGTAGCCAGGGCATCGGTTGCGGCAAGGTGGCGCGCAAGGCCTGGCGTTGCTGCGGCGTCGCGTCCAGCAGGCGTTGGGGTACGCGCTGGCT
>DQAA01000658.1 GCA_003523465.1 Pseudomonas sp. | reverse complement strand
GTCGAGTTGCTCGGCGGGCCATCGTCCTTCCTCAATGGCAGCGGCGCGGTGGGCGGCAGCCTGAACATGGTGACCAAGCTCGCAGAGCGCAACGCAGACAGCTTCGAAGGCCGCGTCAGCTACGGCCGCTACGACACCTGGGAAACCGCCATCGGCGTGAACAAGGCCCTCAACGACGGCGATGGCCCGCGCCACTACGCGCGCCTCGACTACAGCCGCACCGGCAGCAACGGCTATATCGACCGGCAGGAGAACAACGCCGGCAACCTGGCCTTTTCCCTGCTCAGCGATATCAACGAACAGTTGTCCCACACCCTGGCCATCGAATACCTCGATGAACGGGAAGACAGCCCCTACTGGGGCACCCCGGTGCTGCGGCCTTTGACGGGCGAGCTGCATATCGACCGGCACCACCGCTTCGCCAACTACAACGTCGAGGACGGTCGCTACGAGCAGCGCACCCGCTGGCTGCGCTCGATCACCGACTACCGGTTCAACGACACCACCCAGCTGCGCAACACCTTCTATCACTACGACGGCCAGCGCGATTACCGCAACCTCGAGGTCTACCGCTACACCGCCGACAACAGCGCTATCACCCGCTCCGGTGGTTATCGCCAGCGGCACGATCAGGAGGTGAATGGCAACCGTGTCGAGCTGACCCACGCGGGTGAACTGCTCGGCCTGGCCAGCGACTGGGCCTTTGGCCTGGAATACAGCCGCAACCAGCAGACCAACTACCCGCTGTCCATCGGCGGCACCTTCGACNNCAGCTTCGAGCCCGACCACTTCCTCGACATCCCCGGCATGAGCGCGCCACGGCGCAAGGGCCGCAGTACCTGGACCGACACCCGCTCGGTCTTCGCCGAAAACCGCACCCGTCTGAGCGAGCGCCTCGCCCTGGTCAGCGCGCTGCGCTACGACCATCTGGACTTCGAGGTGGCCGATCANNCCGGTCTCGACCAGCGCTGGGATGCCTTGACCGGACGTCTCGGGCTGGTCTACGACCTCACCTCGAACATCAGCCTCTACAGCCAGTTCAGCACGTCCGCCGAGCCGCCCGGGGGTGCGCTGACGGGTGCGTCGATCAGCCAGGTCAAGGGCTTCGACCTCAGCCGCGGGCGGCAGGTCGAGGTGGGCAGCAAGTTCGACTTCCTCGATGGCCGTGGCAGCGCCACGGCGGCGGCCTACCGCATCGTGCGCAAGAACATCTCGGTGCCCTCCTCGACCCAACCCAATGTCACCGAGCAGGCCGGGCAGCAGACCTCCACCGGTGTCGAACTGGCGGCCTCGTTCAAGATCACCCCGCAACTGCTCGCGGCGGGCAACTTCGCCTGGGTCCGGGCGGAGTACGACGAGTTCAACGAGACCATCGGCGGCACCGTGTATTCACGGGAAGGCAAGACCCCGGTGAACATCCCAGAACGCACCGCCAACCTCTGGCTGACCTGGGACTTCGCCCCGGGCTGGCAGGTCGGGGCCGATGCGCGTTATGTAGCGTCGGTGTACGCCGATACGGCCAACAGCATGTGGGTGCCGTCGTACACGCTTTACGGGCTGTCCATGAGCCACGACCTGGACCGGCACACCAAGGTCAGCGCGCGCCTGCGCAACCTGACCGACGAGGTGTATGCGCGGTTTATCCATCAGAGCAATACCCAGTACTACGTAGGTGAGCCGCGGAGCCTGGAGGTGGCGGTGGACTGGCGGTTCTGAACCCGACCGGAATGTGCTCGCCGGAATAGGCGCCGTGGACGGTTGGGCGCTAAACTCCCGGCCACCTCCGCGCGACCTGCCTTATCCATGAACAAGATCGACCAGTACCTCCAGGCCGCCGTGCGCGACAACACGCGGCGCAGCTACCGCGCCGCCGTCGAGCATTTCGAGGTGACCTGGGGTGGTTTCCTGCCGGCCACGGCGGACAGCATTGCCCGCTACCTGGCGGATTTCGCCGGCGAGCACTCCATCAATACCCTGCGCCAGCGCCTTGCCGCGCTGGGGCAGTGGCATGTCAGCCAGGGCTTTCCCGACCCGACCAAGGCACCGCTGGTGCGGCAGATGCTCAAGGGCATCCGCGCCATGCACCCGGTGCAGGAGCGCCAGGCCACGGCGCTGACCCTCGAACACCTGCAACAAACCATCGCGCATCTGGAGCAACAGGCGGTGGGCGCCCAGCGTGACCAATGCCTGCCCGACCTGCTGCGTGCCCGGCGTGATGCGGCGCTATTGCTGATCGGTTTCTGGCGCGGCTTTCGCGGGGATGAACTGGCGCGGTTGCGTGTCGAGCATATCCAGGCCCAGGCCGGGGGTGGCATGCAGCTGTATCTGCCGCAGAGCAAGGGCGATCGCCAGGGTCGCGGGGTGACCCATCGCATGCCGGCGCTGAAGAGCCTGTGCCCGGTGCAGGCGTATGTGGAATGGATCACCGTGGCCGGGATCGCCCGCGGGCCGGTGTTCCGCAAGCTGGATCGCTGGGGCAACCTGGGTGAGGAAGCGCTCAACAGCGGCAGCCTGATCGCCCTGTTGCGGCGGATCTTCGCCGGTGCCGGACTGCCTGCCGAGAGCTACAGCGCCCACTCGCTGCGGCGTGGCTTCGCTACCTGGGCGAGTGGTAATGGCTGGGGCA
>DQAA01000349.1 GCA_003523465.1 Pseudomonas sp. | reverse complement strand
TGAGGCGCTGGTCGTCGGGGTTGCTGGCCTCGGCGTCGACGTAGGCGTAGGTCAGGCGCAGGCGGTCGGCGCTGCCGACGCGCCAGTCCAGCTGGGTTTCGCTGCCGGTGAAGGTGGCTTCGTTGCTGTTGCTGGCGATGTACTGGTTGTTGCGCAGCGGCTCGCTGATCATCCCGGTGATGCGGTCGTGGAACAGCTTGATATCGACGCTCAGGTCGAGATCGGCGAAATAGCCGTTGTAGCCCAGCTCCCGCGAGCGCATCCGCTCCTGCTCCAGGTTGCCGGGGCCGCGGGTCTTGACGAAGTATTCGGCGGTGCGCTGGCCGAAGGCCGGCGGCGTCAGGTTGCTGACCCGGTAGCTCCAGTTGACGTTGTTCTCGAACATGTCCGGCGAGCGCACCGCCTCGGAGTACACCGCCCGCAGCCCATGGCGCGGGGTGATCAGGTAATTCACCGCGAGCCGCGGGGTCAGCGAATCGTCGGCCAGCTGCGAGTTCTCGTACATCGTCCCGCCCTGGACGATCCAGTGCTCGTCGACGCGCCATTCCAGCTGGCCGAACAGGCGCCAGGTCTGGTCGTCGAGGCTGCCGTTGAAGTAGGTCTCGGAGTCGGCGCGGTCGTAGCGGTAGTTGATCCCGCTGAGCAGGCGCAGGTTGTCGGCGAGGCTCAGGGTGTCCTGGATCTCCAGGTCGTAGCGGGTTTCCCGGGTGCTCTGGTCGACGTTGCCGCAGACCACGTTCTTGCCGCCGCTGTTCCACTGGGCGCCGACCTGGCTGGCCAGGGCCTGCAGGACCGGATCGGCATTGGGTGGCGGATTGTTGGCGCCGCGCGCGACTTTTTCCGCGTAGTCCGGATTCAGTTGCCAGAGCCGCGTAAGCTCGGGGCTGAAGGCGATCTGCGCATCGCAGGCGCGCCACACCTGCTGGCGGTCCCAGTGCTGCGCCGAGCCCTGGATGTACAGGCTGTGGCTCGGGTCGAAGTCGATGTTCCAGCGCAGCGAGCCGGCGTAGTCCTTGGCCTTGACGTCGGCGTCGTTGCCGCGCTCGGTGACGTAGGGGAACACCGGCTGGTAGGTATAGGGCCGCTGGTTGGCGCCTTCCTTGGCCGACAACTGCCAGTCGATGCTCTGGCTCGGGTCCAGGGTGTGGCTGGCGCTGATGTTGAAACGGGTCAGGCGCCGGCTGTCGCGGTAGTCGGCACCGGCGGCATTGCTGTCGAAGCCGTCATCCTGCATGCCCGACAGCGACAGGCGCAGGTCGCCGCCGTCCCAGCCCATGCCCTGGCTGGCGTAGAAATCGTCGATGCCGCGCTGGCCGCGGGTGACCTTGAGGCGCGTGCCGTGGCTGTCGGCCGGGCTGCGGGTGAGGATATTGACCACCGCCATCAGTGCGTTGGCGCCATAGCTGACGGTATTCGGCCCGCGGAACACTTCGATGCGCTCGATGTCTTCCATGGCCAGGGGAATATCGCTCCAGTCCACCGTGGCCAGGCCCGCGCGGTACACCGAGCGGCCGTCGATCAGCACCTGCATGCGCCGTGCGTCGTTGACGTTGCTGCCGTGGTAGTTGACCGTCGGCTGGTTGCCGGCGCCGTAGCCGACCATCATGCCCGGTACCAGGCGCAGCAGTTCGGGGATATCCCGGGCGCCGCTGGCCTTGATCAGCTCGGCATCGAGCACGGTCATGCTGCCGGGCACGGCGGCAGGGGATTGTTTCAGGCGGGTGGCGGTCAATACCTGGGGCAGGGCCTGGCTATCGACGAACAGATCGTCGGCCATGGCCGGCCCGCCGAGCAGGGCGGCCAGCAGCAATAAAGGGTGCGAAGGGCGTGGGCCAGGGAACACGGGGCGGCCTTGATCGGGTAAACGAATCCGGCATGTTAACCGAGTAGCCGGCATTTTCCAGTGATCTGGCGCTGGTGGTGGCACGGGCGCTCCGTATAATGCCGGCTTCGCCACTTATTAATGGCTTTAACGGATTGGATATGACTGAACAGCAACCTGTTGCGGTTCTGGGGGGCGGCAGTTTCGGCACCGCCGTGGCCAACCTGCTGGCGGAAAACGGCGTCGGGGTACGCCAATGGATGCGCGACCCCGAACAGGCCGAAGCCATGCGCACGACCCGGGAAAACCCGCGTTATCTCAAGGGCATCAAGGTCCACCCTGATGTCGATCCGGTCAGCGACCTGCTGCCGGTCCTCCAGGGCAGCGAGCTGATCTTCGTGGCCCTGCCGTCCAGCGCCCTGCGCAGCGTCCTGGCACCGCATGCCGCCTTGCTCGAAGGCAAGATGCTGGTCAGCCTGACCAAGGGCATCGAAGCGCAGACCTTCAAGCTGATGAGCCAGATCCTCGAAGACATCGCCCCCAAGGCGCGGATCGGCGTGCTCTCCGGGCCGAACCTGGCGCGGGAAATCGCCGAGCATGCGCTGACCGCCACCGTGGTCGCCAGCGAGGACGAAGCCCTCTGCCAGCGGGTCCAGGCCGTGCTTCACGGGCGCACCTTCCGCGTCTATGCCAGTGCCGACCGTTTTGGCGTCGAGCTGGGCGGCGCGTTGAAGAACGTCTACGCGATCATCGCCGGCATGGCGGTGGCCCTGGAGATGGGCGAGAACACCAAGAGCATGCTGATCACCCGCGCCCTGGCCGAGATGACCCGCTTCGCCGTGAGCCAGGGCGCCAACCCGATGACGTTCCTCGGCCTTGCCGGCGTCGGCGACCTGATCGTCACCTGCTCCTCGCCCAAGAGCCGCAACTATCAGGTCGGCTACGCGCTCGGCCAGGGCCTGAGCCTGGACGAGGCGGTCAATCGCCTTGGCGAGGTGGCCGAGGGGGTCAACACCCTCAAGGTGCTCAAGGCCAAGGCCCAGCAGGTGCAGGTGTACATGCCGCTGGTAGCCGGGTTGCACGCGATTCTCTTCGAGGGCCGCACCCTGGCCCAGGTCATCGAGCTGCTGATGCGCGGCGAGCCCAAGACCGACGTCGATTTCATTTCCACCAATGGTTTCAACTGAGCGACAGGAGCACGACATGAGTGAATCCCCCAAGCAGATGCAGCATGAATCCATCATCCTCCGGGTCCTGTGGATGCTGCTGTTCCTGCTGGTCTGGCAGGTAGCGCAGACCCTGCTCGGCCTGCTGGTCGTGGTGCAACTGATCTACCGCCTGGTCTACGGTGCGTCGAATGCCAGCCTGATGAACTTCGGCGACAGCCTCAGCCAGTTCCTGGCCCAGATCGGTCGCTTCGGCAGCTTCCACACCGAGCAGAAGCCCTGGCCGTTCGCCGACTGGCCGACCCCGCGTCCGGCCGAAGGTGAAGCCGCCCACAGCGTGCCGCC
>DQAA01000380.1 GCA_003523465.1 Pseudomonas sp. | reverse complement strand
TCGGCGCGGACCAACTGCGCCTCGCGGCCATCGCGCACGAGGATGGCGATATCCGACGGCATGCAGCCACGCAAGGTGCCATCGGCCTGGGCGAAGCCGGCGCTGCCCTGCTGGCCGCCGTTGAGCAGGTGGACGATCTGCGTCGCACAGGCGACCGCCATCTGCTCGCGGTAGAGGGTATTGGAAAGCGGGGCATCGCTGGACTGGAGCCAGAGGTTCAGTGCCGCCGGCGTCTTCCCGTCGATCTGCAGGTGCTCCTTGTGTCCACGGGCGTTGACCGCGACGAAGGGCACCGGGTTCTCACCTTGCGGATCCCGGAACAGGAAGGCGGCGCGCCCCTCCCCCCGTTGCTCGGCCTGGAGGAATACATGGTTGACCGCCGTCACCATCGGCTGGGTCGAGCGGAAGTTGGTGTCGAGGCTGTGCAGGCGGCCGGTGGTGGCGCGACGGGCACCGAGGTAGGTGAAGATATCGGCGCCGCGGAAGGCGTAGATCGCCTGCTTGGGGTCGCCGATCAGGAACAGGCCGGTATCCCGGACGTTCTCCTCGATGCGGTAGATACATTCGAAGATGCGGTACTGCACGGGGTCGGTGTCCTGGAACTCATCGATCAGGGCGACCGGGAACTGCTCGCGGATCAGGCCGGCCAGACGTTCGCCGGCAGCACCGGACAACGCATGGTCGAGGCGCTGGAGCATGTCGTCGAAGCCCATTTCCGCGCGGCGGCGCTTTTCCTGTTCGAAGCGCTGCGATACCCAGGCGGCAGCGTGTTCGAGCAGTTGCGCATCCGGGGTCGGCAGGGCCTGCAACTGCTCGCGCAGGGAAACCATGGCTTCCAGCGCCGGATGGCTCGGCGGCTCGGTTTTCCAGGCGGCGGCCACCCCGTCGGGGGTAAGCCGGGTGAAGCCGGTGCCGATATCCAGCTCCTGCGCCTGGTCATCCTCGGCCCAGGCCTTGAGCTTCTCGAACCAGGGCTTGAAGTAGCGCTCCTGGATCATGCTGCCGTTGACGGCCTTGGCTTTCACGGCATCGCGGAAGATTTCCAGCAGTTCCTGGGACCACTTTGCCCAAGGGGCCTTTAGGGTGCCGAGGCGCTCTTCGCGCTGGAGCAGGACTTCGTTGATGACGTCCTGCGGCTCCTCGGTTCGCGCCTCGCCGGAGTGCTTGCCGAACAACGCGCGAACCCGTGGCAACAGGTCATCCGGGCTGTGCCAGTTGTCCCGCACCCAGTTCAGCGCCGCGCCCTGCATGCTGTAGCAGAAGCGTCGCCAGTAGTCGCGCATGACCTGGCCGAGCAGTTCGCTGTGATCGGTTTCGAGGGTCTGGGTGAACAGGCTGCCGCTGTCGAACGCGTGCTCCCGGAGCATGCGCTGGCACCAGCTGTGGATGGTCGAAACTGCGGCTTCGTCCATCCATTGCGCGGCCACTTCGAGGCGGTTGGCGCAGGCCGGCCAGGTGTCGGCGGGATAGTCGTCGCGCAGTTGGGTGAGCAGTGGGTCGGCCTCGGCCAGGTCACCGCGGAAGAAGCGCGCGGCCTCCGCCAGACGGGTGCGGATACGTTCGCGCAGCTCCTTGGTGGCGGCGTCGGTGAAGGTCACCACGAGGATCTGCGGCGGCAGCAGTTCGCGGCCAAAGCCCTGCTCTGCGCCGTGGCCGAGGACCAGCCGCAGGTAGAGGGCGGAAATGGTGAAGGTCTTGCCGGTTCCGGCACTCGCTTCGATCAACTGGCTGCCGTGCAGCGGGAAGGTCAGCGCCAGTGGCGCCGGTTTGACTGCAACGCTCATGGGCGCACCTCCTCAGCGGCCAGTGTCTGCCATTGGGCTTCGAACATGGGTTTGTACAAGGTTTCACACCAGCCTTCGAAGTCTTCGCTGGCGGTCAGTGCGGCGAAGTCGCTGAACTGGCGGGCCAGGGCCACGCTTTCGCTACGCTCGCCATTGCGCTGGGTGTCGCCGTCGTAGGCCTTGGCGGCGTCGGCCAGGGCCTTGTCCGGGTCCTTGCCGGCCAGCCAGGCGAAGGCGGTCTTGATCGCTACCGGCAGCGGCGCGTTCATCCCGGCCTGGCGGGAGATAAGCAGGTTGCTCAGTTGTTCGCTGGCGTCTTTCTGGTCGAGCGGGGGCAGCATCAGGGTGATGTCGGTGGCGACCACGGCGCTGTGCAGCTTGTGGCCGACGGCGCAGGCGGCCAGGTGCATGACCCAGGTTGCTGCCAGTCGATGCCATTTCAGCGAACGACCGCTGCTGATGCCGTTGGGCAAGGTGGTGATGCTCAGCAACGCCTGGTCCGCACGCTGCTGGACGCGACCGAGCCAGCCTTCGAGTTTGAGGTCGCCGGACTCGAAGCGGATGGGCAGCGCGCTGTCGATACGGGTCGGCCACTGTTGCAGGAGCTGGCGGTGGCGTTGCAGCAGGTCGGGTAGCGGCTCGACCAGTTCTTCACGCAGGCAATCGCCGAAGCCGGCCAGGGGCAACAGCCCACTGCCTTGCAGGCGACGGGCCTGGATTTGCAAAGCGACATCGCTTTGCGCGGGATCGGTCAGGGCGGCGCCGAGCAGGCTTTCGCTCAGGCTGTAGCGTTGCAGGGCGTCGAGGGTGAAGGGTTCATCGTCGGCGAGCGGGTCTTCGAGCGATTCGAAGAACACTTTGAGGCGCTGGCTGAAGAAGTGCCGGACCGGGTGGCGGAGGAAGTCCTGGAGCAGCGCCAAGGTCAGGGGCTCGTCGGTCTGGTAGCGGTCCAGGTGATCGTCCTCGACGCTGGTTTCTTCAGCTGGAAGGTGCAGGCTGCGCCATTCGCTGGCGTAGCTGAACAGGTCGCTGCCACGGTGGAAGTAACGGGCGCTGAAGGGTTGCAACGGGTGCTCGGTGGTGAGCTTTTCGAGCAGTTGCTGACCGGCGTCGTGGGAGCCATCGCTGGTCGCGCCCTTGAGTCGCCAGCCGGCAGCGATGTGGTCGCGCAGCTGGCCGATCAGGACCGAGGCGGGGCGATCGCTGTTGTCGCGAATGCTGCGGCCGACCCAGCTGACATAGAGCTGGGCGCGGGCGGACAACAAGGCTTCGAGCAGCAGGTAGCGGTCGTCTTCGCGGCGCGAGCGGTCGCCGGGACGGTAGTCGGCGCCCATCAGGTCGAAGTCCAGCGGCGGTTGTGCACGAGGGTAGTCGCCGTCGTTCATGCCGAGCAGGCAGACCACCTTGAACGGGATGGCGCGCATCGGCATGAGGGTGCAGAAGTTCACCGAGCCGGCGAGGAAGCGCTGGGACAGGCGGCCCTGGTCGAGACCGGCGAGCCAGGCTTCGCGGACTACGGTGAGGGGCAGCAGGTCCTGCAGGCCGACGGCTTCGCAGGTCTGCAGCCATTCGTCACAGAGGGTTTGCAACTGCACCAGCAGGTAATCGTCGTGCTCGCTTTCGGCGAAGAAGAACAGCTGCAGCAGGGCGTTGAGACGCTCGCCCCATTGGCTTGCCGGGGCCGGTCGGGAGAGTTCGGCGTGGGCGACTTCGAGGGTATCGAGCAGTGCCACCAAGGGTCCGATCAGGGCGGCGTCGAGGCCACCGATTTCGTCGTAGGGGACGATGCCGTCGCAGCTTTCGCCCGCTCCCACGGCATACCCCAACAGCATGCGGCGCAGGCCGAAACGCCAGCTGTTCTGTTCAAGCTCATCGGGCAGGCCGAGGCTGGCACGCTGCTCGGCATTCAGCCCCCAGCGCACGCCGGCGCCTTCGATCCAGCGGTGCAGGGTCGGCAGGTCGTTTTCCTTGATGGCAAAACGAGCACGCAGGGCGGGCACGTCGAGCAGGTCGAGGATTTCGCTGACCGGGAAGCGGCTATCCGGGAGCTTGAGCAGGTGCTCCAGGGCAATCAGCAGCGGGTCGCGGCCACGTTGGCCCTGGTCGGTGAGGGTGAACGGGATGAAACGGGTGTCACCACGGTCGAGTTGGCCGAAGACCGCACGGATATGGGGAGCGTAGGCGTTGATATCCGGGACCATGACGATGACGTCGCGAGGGCGCAGTTGCGGGTCGGCACTGAAGCGGGCGAGCAGTTGGTCGTGGAGGATTTCCACTTCACGCTGGGCACTGTGGGCGATGTGGAAGCGGACGGAGGGGTCTTTTTTCGGGTCGACGTCGGGCCAGAGTTCGCGGGTTTCGGCCAGGGGGCGCAGTTCAAGGATGTCGTCCTGGAGTTGGCCGAGGAGGTGCTTGGGTTCGTCTTCGCTGAACAGGTCGATACGCCCGTCACTGAAGGCGGTGCGGTAGCTGGCCGGGTCGTCATAGCTGTCGAGCAGGTTGATGTAGTCGCGACCCTGCTTGCCCCACGCGGCGAGCAACGGGTGGGCATGCTGGTGCAGGCTCTCGGCGTCGATCGGAGCGGTCATGCCGTTCTTGCGTTGCTGGCGTTTGTATTGGTGGCGCAGGAGGTCCTTGTCGGCAACGATATCGGCCCAGTGGTGACGGCAAGGGTTGTGCACGCAGAGCAGGACCTGGCTGAAACGGGCCAAGCCGGCCAAGGCCTCCAGGGCCTGGGCGGGCAGCGAGGAGATACCGAAGACGATTACCCGTGAAGGCAGGCCGGGCGGCGCTTGTTCCAGTGCATTGATACGTTCGATGAAGCGCTGGTGAACGCCGGCACGGCTTTGGGCCATGCCTTCTTCACCAACGTCCAGCAGGAGGGCACGCCATAGCTCGGCTTGCCAGCAGTTGGCGGGCAACAAGGGCTTGGCTTCGCCACGGGCATTGATCACGACGTGGCGGCCGGCGGCCCACTCCTTCAGCCAGTCGGCGCGGTAGACCTGGTATTGGTCGAACAGGTCAGCGAGACGCTCGGCCAGTTGGTAGCGCTTGCGCAGGTCACTGTCATCAAGGAGAAAGCGCTGCAAGGGCTCGAAGTGGGGCTTGTGGATAAGTTCGGGGAGCAGGCGCATCAGCCGCCAGGTGAGTGGGGCTTTGTCGAGCAACGAGGCTTCCGGGATCTCCTCGCGGCCGAGCACCTTGCGGTAGAGCTGCCACATGAAGCTGCCGGGGAGCTGAACTTCAATCGCTGCGGCAATGCCGCTGCCGCCGCTGTCGTCTTCTTCAGGGTCTTCGGCCAAGGCCAGTTTCAGCCACTGGGCGATACCGTTGCTCTGGACCAGAACAATCTCGTTCTCCAGCGGCGCCAGGGGATAACGGCGCATCCAACTGACGACCAGATTGCGCAATTCGTCCAGACGGTTGCCGTGAACAACCATGAATCCCGGAAGCAGCGTGCTGGTATGCGACATGGAACGTCCCTGAGCAGTCGAAAAATAGAGGGGGAACATAGCATGGGAACTGGTTCCCTGGGATGGAGGCTATTTATTTCGGCCCTAAAAGACAAAACCCCTACCTGCTTACGCAGATAGGGGTTTCGGAATTG
>DQAA01000544.1:2728-2885 GCA_003523465.1 Pseudomonas sp. | reverse complement strand
GCTGGCGGTCACGCCGCTGGTGCCGCAGAAGCCTTTCTCGGCCAGCACTACCTTTGCGCCCTCGCGAGCTGCGGCGACGGCCGCCCAGGTACCGGCAAGACCGCCGCCGATCACCAGCACATCGGCATCGAGCTGGAGTGGCGTGGGGGCGTTGTGA
>DQAA01000544.1:0-2663 GCA_003523465.1 Pseudomonas sp. | reverse complement strand
GAGGGAAAGGCTTTTTGGTTCTAAGCTAATTATGCGAGTTATGTATTTATTGGCTATTCAAAATCAGGAATAGGTATTTATCTGGCGGCACCACGAACCCTCCTAAGGCTGGTGTCTTTTTGATATCATTTGCCCACAAATCAAAGCCAAGCGCTCCCCAGACGAGTTGCACAAGGACCCAAGGCTCATGGCGTTATTCCTGCAAAAACCGGTGTTCTGGAACACCAACAACTACATCGCCCCGTCCGGTGGTTTCGCGACCAGTGGCTACGCCAAGGAAAACGGCTACGGCCACGAAGAGTGGAACAACTCCCCGCGTTTGCTCCTGCGCCAGGGCAACCAGCGCTACCGGGTATTCCATAGCGAAGGTTTCGGCAGCGCCCCGCTGGTGGAAAACGCCGGCCAGACCTTCGTCTTCATGACCGCCGCGCACAACGGCATCCTCCAGTTGGTCGGCATTGCCGGCAACGCCGTCGGCCTGTTCGATGAGCGCCTGTTGCCGCAGCGCCAGCAGATCGTCGAGAAGCTCACCCTGCAAGACCTCTGGGAAGAAGCCTGGGCTGTCACCAAGGTACGGCGCATCCACGAGGATGACCGCCATCACTTCCTGCGTGGCTGGAAGCAGAACCTGCACCGCATCCCCAGCTGGATTTGCCCGGAAGAATACTTCTGGTGGTTCGACGAGCCGGTCACCCTCGATCCGCGCAGCGTCAGCGGCACCGACAAGCTCGCCTCGGGCAGCTACACCGAGCTGGACCTGGCCCTGGTCGGCCGGATCATGGATGCGATTCCCGAGGCGCAGCGCGGTGAGAAATGGGCGCGGCTGATCGACGCGATCCACTGCGCACCTACCGAGCCGGTGGCGGCTTCGGATCGGGACGCGTTGCTCGAAGGGGCTGAGCCGGTCACCGAGCAACTGACCAATCTCCAGGCCCGGCGCGGCCGCGGCAAGTTCCGCCAGGATCTTCTGGAAGTCTGGAAAGGCGCTTGCGCGGTGACCGGGCTGGCTTGCGCGGAGGTGCTACGGGCTTCCCATATCAAGCCGTGGGCGGTGGCAACGGCGGCGGAGCGGCTGGACCCGAACAACGGACTGTTGTTGTCGGCGAACCTGGACGTGCTGTTCTTCCGCGGGCTGATTTCGTTCGATGAACGGGGCCAGATGCTGGTGTCCCACTGGTTGAGCGAAGCGCATCGGACGGCGTTGGGGCTTCCACGGCCCTTGCGCGCTGTACCGGGCGGGATGATGGAGTACCTGCGGTTTCACCGGGACGAAGTCTTTCAGCACTGATGGGCTGAACGATTCTGCTTTGAACAAGGCAGCACAGGTTGACACCACCTGTGCTGCCTTTTTTTAGTCAGCTCAACATGCCGGGGAGTCGCTTGACGGGTTATCGCCATACGATGATTTGCGCACGATGCGCCAATGAATGTAATTCGGGAATATCGAAACGATATAAGCCAAGCCAGCGATTCGGATAAGCTGCCAGTAATCGGGGTGCCAGTTGAAGTGGAGGTAAATCACTACGCCAAGCGCTACGCCGGTAATGGCCGATCCGGCCTTGATAGTCATAAAGTTCAGCGTGTAATTGAGGCATATCAAGATATATAGAGGGCGACCCCACGCTTTACGTTGAGTTCGGGATAGCAGGTCACATATCGAGATCTTCTGGTTGTTTACGAGTATCGTGCGATAGGTATTGATATGCTGCGGGTCGCGGCTGCTCAGGTAGTTGCAAGCCATGAATATGAGTAGCCCCGGGATTTGGCCGATGCATATCGCAATGGCGGCATGCAGTGGATGCAATGCCTGTTCGATGAAATAGTCGTTGACTGAGCATAGGCAACCGCCGGGAGCCAGTACCTGTTTTCCACAGGCGAGCATCAGCAATGCCGTCATGAGTGTGGTCCCGAGTAGTGCCAAGGCGGCACCTCGGCTAGGTGTGTATTTCATTTTTCTACCTGGATGGGTGGATGTGCTTCTCTGAACCGGGAGATTCCTGCTTTTCAACTGATGTTTCCAGGCCTCTTCGCATTTTCTCTATTCCAGTCCGCGCACCGATGCCGATTTATCAGCTCTTCCTCCAGGTAGTTGCGAAGAGATTCCGGTTCTATTCTTACCCAGGATACTTTTACGTACCCACCAGCGCTTACATGAGAAATGATCTGCTGTAGCTTCGAGCCGGTTTTCTCATGTTTGTTGAATAAATGGTTTTTTATTCTCTGTCGCGCCAGGCTTCTGGTTGTCTTGCCGATGTACCTTAAAGTGAAATCAGAATCCTGCGTTTGACTTGTGTAGATGGCATAAATATTCGCCGAACCGCCAAGCTCGTTGAGGAGCATGGCATTTTCCTTTATCAGCGCATCGTGGTCCCACGGAAGGACGCTTTGCTTGGGATAGCTCACCAACTTCCTCTGGTGTTCGTGGAGCAGGGCGTGGTCGATGGTGTCAAGATAAGCCGTCAAGCTTTCAATATGTTCGTAGTTCAACGCGGAGCCTTAGGCGATGCAGGTGATGGCTTTCTGGAATCATTTGCGCGGTATAGTACCTCTTTCGACTGCGGGGAAAAGCTCCTTGATCCCCGCAATAGAGAGGCATCCGAGATACCCCAGGACCCTGTGTTCCGTCACTGAACCTGGGCGCGGCCGGCTACCCAGCGCCGATA
>DQAA01000462.1 GCA_003523465.1 Pseudomonas sp. | reverse complement strand
ACTTCGTTGGCGGTGGCGACCATTTCATGGAAGGCCGTGGACACCATGTCGACGGCTTCACGCTGGCGGTTTGCGGCGTCCGCCATGTCGCCGGACACCCGGGTGGAGCTGTTCGAAGTGCTGAGGATCTGCGCAGCCGCGGCACCGATGCCCTGGATCAGGCTGCGAATGGCACCGAGAAACTGGTTGAACCAGTTGGCCAGCTGCGCGGTTTCGTCACGGCCACGGACGCTCAGGCTACGGGTCAGGTCCCCTTCGCCCTGGGCAATGTCTTCGAGGCCGCGGGACACGCTGTTGATCGGCCGCACGATCAGGCTCGCGAACGCCGCGCCCACGACCGCGAAGAGCGCCGCCAGCGCCAGCGCGATGACACTGATCAGCCAGGTCAAGCGCGTCGCGGACTGCATCACTTCGTCTTGCGGAATCAGCCCGATGAAGGTCCAGCCGAGCTGCGGATCAGGGTAGACGTTGGCCATGAACGACTTGCCATTCAGCGTCACCTCGAGCAAGCCCTCCCCTGCACTCGCCAGCTCGGCGTAGCCTGGGCCGAAACTCTGCAACTGCTTGAAGTTATGCCCGGGGTCACGGGGATCGACCATCACGTTGCCGCTCTTTTCCACCAGCATCAGGTAACCACTCTCCCCGAGGGTGATCTGCTTGATGATGGCGGTCAGCCCCTTGAGCGAAACGTCGATATTGATCACCCCGCCCGTGCTTCCCAGCTTGTTGCTGACCGTGCGTACGGTGCTCACCAGAACGGTGTCGTCGCCGGCCCAGTAGTAAGGCGCGGTACGCACCGTCTTGCCGGGGTTGGCCATGGCCAGCTGGTACCACGGGCGCTGGCGAGGATCGTAGTTGGACAACACCTGCCCCGGCGGCCAGGTCACATGCCCGCCATCCGCAACGCCATAGGAAATGTAGGCGTAGTCGGGATGGGACTTGCCCAGGCGATCGACCATGTCCATCACCCGCTGGTCCTGCTCACCCAGCGGCACGCTCTGGGTATGGGCTTCCTGGTACTTGTTGAAATCGGCGCCCGTGCCGACCACTTCGGGCTGCGTCGCCAGCAGCTCGACGTTTTGCGTGATGCCCTGGAAAAACAGGCTCATGGCATTGCCGACCTGATGGATTTCCCGGCTGCTGCTGTCCAGGAAGCCCTGTCGTGCCGCTTCCCGCAGGTTGAGGATGACCAGGACGGTGACCAGGGCTATGGGCAAGGCTGCAATGGCGGCAAACGCGCACGTCAGTTTTTGCTTGATATTCATCGATGCTCTCTGGGTTTTTGTTTTGGGCAGAAATGAAAAAGGCCGCCAGTGTGGGAGCGGCCAGGTCTAGAGCCGGAGCTTTCGACAAAGAGGGATGAAGGATGAGCCCGCTGCCTGTGGCGGACAGCAGGCTCTGGTGAAGGATCAGCCCAATACCGAACCGATCACTTCATCGAGAATGGCGATGCCTTCCTCGACTTGCTCAACCGAAATGACGCATGGCGGCACCACATGAATGCGGTTTTCGACGATGAAGGGCAGCAGGCCGCGCTCCATCAGCTTCGCTTTCAGTTGCGCCATCCTGTCTGCGGCCAGCGGTGCACGGCTCGCAGTGTCGCTGACCAGTTCCAGGGCCCAGAACACGCCGGCACCGCGGACTTCACCGATCGCCGGATGACGCTGCTGCAATTCACGCAGGCGCGGCCCCAGGGTGTTGGTGCCGATTTCCAGTGCGTTCTCCACGACGCCTTCCTTGCGCATCGCATCGATGGCGGCAACGATCGAGGCCATGGCCAGCGGATGCCCGGAATAGGTCAGGCCGCCCGGGAAGTAGCGGGTGTCGAAGTAAGCGCAGATCTGCTCGGAAATGATCACGCCACCCACCGGGACGTACCCGGAGTTGACGCCCTTGGCAAAGGTGATGAGGTCAGGCACCACACCGTAGTGCTCCAGTGCGAACCACTTGCCGGTACGGCCGAAACCGGACATCACTTCGTCGAGGATCAACAGGATGCCGAACTCGGTGGCCAGCTCGCGCACACCCTGCATGTAGGCGGCGGACGGCATCAGGATGCCAGCGGTGCCTGGCAGGCTTTCCAGCAAAATGGCCGCGATCGAGCCGGCGCCTTCGCTCTCGATGACCCGACGCAGATGACGCAGGGCACGTTCGGTTTCCTCGGCCTCGGTCTGCGCGTTGAACTCGCTGCGGTACAGGTACGGCGTGAAGAAGTGCACGTGACCACGGGCGTACTCGTTGGGCACACGGCGCGGGTCACCGGTGGCGACGATCGCCGAGCCGGTATTGCCGTGATAGGAGCGGTACGACGACAGCACCTTGTCACGGCCGGTGAAAAGCCGGGCCATGCGGATGGCGTTCTCGTTGGCGTCGGCGCCGCCGTTGGTGAAGAAGACCTTTTTGAAACCCGCCGGGGCCTGCTCGATGATGCGCTTGGCCGCTTCGCCGCGCATCAGGTTGGCGGTGGCCGGGGCAATGGTGGTCAAGGTCGCGGCCTGTTCCTGGATGGCCGCGATCACCGCAGGGTGCTGGTGCCCCAGGTTGGTGTTGACCAACTGGCTGGAGAAATCCAGGTAGCGCTTGCCTTCGTAGTCCCAGACCGTGCAGCCCTCCCCGCCGGCTATGACCAAAGGGTTGAGCGCGCCTTGAACCGACCACGAGTGGAACACGTAGTCGCGATCAAGGCCTTTAACGTATTCGTTGCTGATTGCCATGCTGTATCGATCTCTTCGACTGGACCGGATGAAAGTGCGGGCACCAGCGTCAGCGGCGTTTCTCCGTCAGAACAGACGCCGACGCTGTTGCCCGAACAAGGGGTATTCCTTAGCTATTGCTAGGGAATGCGAACTGCGCAGCCTCATGGCTGGTGCGTTTCGGCCAGCGCTGGGTGATGGCTTTCTTGCGGGTGTAGAAGCGCACGCCGTCCGGGCCGTAGGCATGCAGGTCGCCGAACAGCGAACGTTTCCAGCCGCCGAAGCTGTGGTAGCTCACCGGTACCGGTAGCGGCACGTTGACGCCGACCATGCCCACTTCGATCTCGTCGCAGAACAGGCGCGCCGACTCGCCATCACGGGTGAAGATGCAGGTGCCGTTGCCGTATTCGTGGTCGTTGATCAGCTGGATCGCCGCTTCCAGGCTGTCGACGCGGACGATGCACAGCACCGGACCGAAGATTTCTTCCTTGTAGATGCGCATTTCCGGGGAAACGCGATCGAACAGGGTACCGCCGACGAAATAGCCGTCTTCGTTGCCAGCGACCTTGAAGCCACGGCCGTCCACGACCACTTCGGCGCCAGCGGCGACGCCGTCGTCGATATAGCCCAGCACCTTGTCGCGGGCAGCGGCAGTGACCAGCGGGCCCATGTCCAGGCCACACTGGGTACCGGCGCCGATCTTCAGGGCCTTGATCTGCGGGACCAGCTTGGCCACCAGCGCATCGGCGACCTGGTCACCGACGCAGACGGCAACGGAGATGGCCATGCAACGCTCGCCACAGGAACCGTAGGCAGCACCCATCAGCGCGCTGACGGCGTTGTCCAGCTCGGCGTCCGGCATCAGCACCGCGTGGTTCTTGGCGCCGCCCAGGGCCTGGACGCGCTTGCCGCGCTTGGTGCCTTCGGCGTAGATGTACTCGGCGATCGGGGTCGAACCGACGAAGCTCAGGGCTTTGACTTCCGGTGCTTCGATCAGCGCATCCACCGCTTCCTTGTCACCGTGCACCACGTTCAGCACGCCTTTCGGCAGACCGGCTTCGTGCAGCAGTTCGGCGATCAGCAAGGTCGAGCTCGGGTCGCGCTCGGAGGGTTTGAGAATGAAGCAGTTGCCGCAAGCGATGGCCAGCGGGTACATCCACAGCGGCACCATGGCCGGGAAGTTGAACGGGGTGATGCCAGCCACCACGCCGATCGGCTGCAGGTCGCTCCAGGCGTCGATGTTCGGGCCGACGTTGCGGCTGTATTCACCCTTCAGGATTTCCGGAGCGGCGGATGCGAATTCGACGTTCTCGATACCACGCTTGAGCTCACCCACGGCGTCTTCGATGGTCTTGCCGTGCTCTTCGCTGATGAGCTGGGCGATGCGCTGCTCATTGGCTTCCAGCAATTGCTTGAAACGGAACATCACCTGGGCGCGCTTGGCCGGTGGGGTGTTGCGCCAGGCCGGGAACGCGGCCTGGGCGGAATCGATAGCCTTCTGCACGGTGGCACGGCTCGCCAGGCCCAGCGTGTGGATGGCCTGGCCGGTGGCCGGGTTGAAGACGTCGGTGGTGCGGGTGTCGTCGGCGATGTACTCGCCATGGATCAGGTGCTTGATGGTGCTCATCTTGGTTCCTCAAGGCTTGGTAGCAAGCTGGCTATATAAAGGAAGGACCGGTCAGTTGACGCCGTGCAGGGCTTCGCCCACGGCATCGAACAGGCGATCCAGTTCCTGGGGTTGGGTGTTGAAGGTTGGGCCGAACTGCAGGGTGTCGCCGCCGAAGCGGACGTAGAAACCGGCTTTCCACAGGGCCATGCCGGCCTCGAACGGGCGGATGATGGCGTCGCCATCACGCGGCGCGATCTGCAGGGCGCCGGCCAGGCCACAGTTGCGGATGTCGACGATGTGCTTTGTGCCCTTCAGGCCATGGATAGCCTTTTCGAAGTACGGCGCCAGTTCGGCGGACTGCTGGACCAGGTTGTCCTTCTCCAGCAGGTCCAGGGTGGCGAGCGCAGCGGCGCAGGCCACCGGGTGGGCGGAATAGGTGTAGCCGTGGGCGAATTCGACGGCGTACTCGGGCGCGGCCTGGTACATGAAGGTGTCGTAGATCTTGCTGCTGGCGATCACCGCGCCCATGGGGATGGCGCCGTTGGTGATCTGCTTGGCGACGTTCATCAGGTCCGGGGTCACGCCGAAATATTCGGCGCCGGTCATGCAGCCCATGCGCCCGAACGCGGTGATGACCTCATCGAAGATCAGCAGGATGTCGTACTGGTCGCAGATCTCGCGCAGCCGTTGCAGGTAGCCCTGGGGCGGCACGAGAACACCGGCCGAGCCGGACATCGGCTCGACGATGACGGCGGCGATGTTCGAGGCGTCGTGCAGCTCGATCAGTTTCAGCAATTCATTGGCCAGCGCCACGCCGCCGGTTTCAGCTGCGCCCCTGGTGAAGGCCAGCTCTGGCTGCAAGGTGTGTGGCAGGTGATCGACGTCCATCAGTTGCCCGAACATCTTGCGGTTGCCGCCAATGCCACCCAGCGACGTACCCGCAACGTTCACGCCGTGGTAGCCACGGGCGCGGCCGATCAGCCTGGTCTTCTGCGGCTGGACTTTCAGGCGCCAGTAGGCACGGGC
>DQAA01000656.1 GCA_003523465.1 Pseudomonas sp. | reverse complement strand
CGCTCCCACAAGGTCCGCGTCTTTATCCAGGCCTACTTTTTCTTTTTCGCGATGCCTTTCATCCGCAACGCCGCCTTCTGCACTGCCGCCATCTTCTCCGGTCTTTTCATGCCGCGCCATTTACGGATCTCTTCCCGGGTCCGCCCGCAACTGACGCACATTTCGCTGTTCAGCTGACAGAGCGAGACGCAGGGGTTTTCAATATCTTTTGCCATGTTTCCTGCCTGAGTGTTTTAAAACCGCTCGCTCACATCCGTAGTCATGAGCATCTGCTGGAACCGCTCCAGAAAGATCGACTCCGCCCGGGTCATCTTCTGCTCGCGGTTCCACAGCAGATACACGCTCACATCGATGACCCCTTCCCACGGCGGCAGCCGCCACAGTTCACCGGCCTGCACATCGGCCGCGACGATATGCTCCGGCAGGCAGCCAATGCCATAGCCGGCCCCGACCAGGCGCAGGATTTCATCGAGGCTCGGCGATGAGGCGACGATGCGTCCGGTAAACCCTTGCTGGTCCCTGAACACCGTGAGCGGCGAGAGGTTGCCGCCGATCTGGTCGCTGGTGAAGCTGACGAAGTTCTCCCCCTGCAGATCCGCCAGGGTCAGGTTCTTGCGGCCGAACAGGCGATGGCGCTTGCCGCAGAAGAACGCGTAGCGCTGCTCCAGCAATACCCGCTGTTCCAGCCTGGGCTGGGGGGTACGACACAGGCTGAGACCGAACGATGCGGTCTTCTGCAACAGCGCACTGACCACATCGGAACTGCGCAGCACGTCGATTTCCAGTTCCACCTGCGGGTATTCGTTGTGAAACTGGGCGAGGAAGTCGTCGTAGCAGCGCGACTGGATACGGCTGATGCTCAACAGGCGGATCTTGCCCGTTACCGTCTCTGCCGGCGTATCCAGCGCAGGCCCCAGGCGCGAAATGGTGCCGTAGAGCTCGACCGCGATCTGCATCACTTCCTCGCCCGCCTTGGACAGCGTGATACGTGGCCCGCGGCGCACCACCAGGGCGCTGTCCAGTTGCTCTTCCAGGCGCTTGAGTGCCTGGCTGACCGCCGGCTGGCTCAGGTGCAGGCGTGCCGCAGCCCGGCTGATGCTGCCTTCCTGGGCGATCACCAGGAAGGTGCGCAACAGGTTCCAGTCCAGGCGGTCATTGAGAAAGCGCTTGGCTTCCGGGTTCCTCGGGGGGTTGGCTAAGGGACTTGTCATTATTTGCCGAGCTTATACTTGAGTATTGGAATTAGAAGCTTTTCCTAGCATAGAGCTTGGCGCAACATCCAGCAACGCACCGCCAGAGTGCGATCGTCATGCGCATGCATGCCTCTCCTCCTGCCTATAAAAATGACTCCCAGGAGCCTCGAATGAGCAGCAACACCTCAACCCCGCGTCGTGCCGCGGCGGCAGCCTTCATCGGCACCACCATCGAATTCTACGACTTCTACATCTACGCCTTCGCCGCTGCGCTGGTGCTCGGGCAACTGTTCTTCCCCAGTGAAAACCCGATGCTCAGCACCATGGCGGCGTTCGGCAGCTTTGCCGTCGGCTTTATCGCCCGGCCCTTCGCCGGCATGGTGTTCGGCCATCTGGGCGATCGCCTCGGGCGCAAGAAAATGCTCCTGGTGACCATCGTCCTGATGGGCGTGGCCACCACCTGCATCGGGCTGCTGCCCACCTACGCCCAGGCCGGTATCTGGGCACCGATCGGCCTGATCTTCCTGCGCTTGCTGCAAGGCATCTCGGTCGGCGGCGAATGGGGCGGCGCTGTGCTGATGGCCAGCGAGCACGCACCCAAGGGCCGCAAGGTGTTCTTCGCCTCGTTCGCCCAGTGGGGCAGCCCGGCCGGCCTGCTGCTGGCGCTGATAGCCTTCCGCTTCATCACTGAAATGGACCAGGACGCCCTGATGAGCTGGGGCTGGCGCCTGCCGTTCCTGATGAGCGGCGTGCTGATGATCGTCGGCCTGGTCATTCGCTTCGGCGTACCCGAGTCGCCGGAGTTTGCCGAGGTCAAGGACAGCGACCAGACAGCGGAAAACCCGGTGATGGAAGTGCTGCGCAAAGGCTGGAAGAACATCCTGTTCGCCGCCCTGGCGGTGACCATCGGTTCCGGCGGTTTCTTCTTCACCAACACCTTCATGATCACCTACGTCACCCAGTACCAGGGCATCGCCAAGTCGACCATCCTCGACTGCCTGTTCGTGGTGACCATCCTGCAGTTCCTCTCGCAACCCTGTTCGGCCATGCTCGCCGAGCGGCTCGGCGAAGGGCGGTTCCTCAAGTGGGTGGCGTCGCTGTGCATCGTGGTGCCGTATCCGATGTTCCTGCTGGTGCAGACCGGCAACCTGATCTACATGACCGCCGGCATCGCCCTCGCCGTGATCCTGCTGGCCGCCCTGTACGCCGTGATCGCCGGCTACATGGCCGAAGCCTTCCCCGCCCGGGTCCGCTACTCGGGCATCTCCATCGCCTATCAACTGGGCAGCGGCCTGACCGGCGGCCTGACGCCGATGCTCGGCACCTTCCTCGCCGGCCACTTCGCCGGGCAATGGATACCGCTGGCGCTGTTCTTCAGCGTGCTGGCCCTGATGTCGCTGACCGGCGTGCTCGGCCTGGCGCACCTGCGCCGCGCCAATGCGGCACCGACCACCCTCTCCACCTCCCAAGGAATCGCATGATGAGCAAGCCCCTCGACATGTCGGAAAGCGAATGGCAAGCGCGCTGCGACCTGGCCGCGCTGTACCGCCTGATCGCCTACTACCGCATGACCGACCTGATCGATACCCATATCACCTTGCGTGTACCGGGGCCCGACAGGCATTTCCTGATCAACCGCTACGGCGTGGCCTTCGAGAAAATGCGCGCCAGCGACCTGGTGCTGATCGACCTGGACGGCAACGTGGTGGACCGTCACTTCAACGGTGGCAAGGTCAACGCGGCCGGCTTCGTCATCCACTCGGCGATCCACGACGCCCGCCCGGACCTGCACTGCATCATCCACACCCATACCGCAGCGGGCATGGCCGTGGCGGCGCAGCGTGACGGCCTGCTGCCGCTGACCCAGCACGCGCTGAAGTTCTACGGCAACCTGGCGTACCACACCTACGAAGGCATCGCCCTGTCGCTGGAGGAACGCGAGCGCCTGGTGGCCGACC
>DQAA01000600.1 GCA_003523465.1 Pseudomonas sp. | reverse complement strand
CCGCCCTGGCTCTCGATCACCCGCCGGCTGATCGCCAGCCCCAGGCCGAAGCCGCCGGTAGCCCGGTCGCGGCTGCGGTCCAGGCGGTAGAACGGCTGGAAGATCTGTTCCCGCTCCTGCTCGGGAATGCCGATGCCGTCGTCTTCCACGCTGATCAGGCAGTTGCCCTGCCCGTCCACGCTCAACTCCAGCAACAGGCGACGGTCGCAGTAGCGCATGGCATTGCGGATCAGGTTCTGCACGGCCCGGGCGGTCATGCGCGGGTCGAGGGCGAAGCGCTGTTCGCCACCACCGCGCACCTCCCAGCAGATATTCCGGCTGTCCAGCTCCTCGGCGAAGCTGCCGAGAATGCTGTCGACGAACTCCAGCAACGACACCTCGACCCGTTCCACGCTCTGCCCCGGCGTCTGCAGGCGGCTGTAGGAAAGCAGCTCGAGCACCAGCTCATCCAGCTCGCGCACGTGCCCGACCAGTTGCATCAGGCGCTTGCGGCTGCTTGCCGGGAGTTCGTCATAGAGCAGCACCAGGCCGAAATCCAGTCGGGTCAACGGCGTGCGCAGTTCATGGGAGACCGCATTGAGCAGTTCCCGTTGCTGGGTCAGCAGTTGCTCCAGGTCCTGGGCCATGGTGTCGAACACCGCCGCCAGCGCGCCGATATTGGAGCGCGGGGAAATCATCGTGCGTTCCGACAGATGCCCCTGCCCCAGCAATTGTGCCGTGGCCTTGAGCCGTTGCAGGTCGCGCCAGTGCGGCCAGAGCCAGAGCAGCAGGCAGCCAAGCAATGCGGCACCGATCAGCACGGTGATGCCCCAGGACAGCAGGTTGATGTCGAACGGGTCCGGCGGATTGCTCAGGGCCACCAGCCAATGAGCATCGAGCGGCGCGATGGCGGTTTCGTAGTAACCCCAGTCACCCAGGCGCACCACGTTGTGCCCGGCGTCGAGACGCTCGCGCTCCTGGTCACTGAGGTCGAACTGGTCGCGGTCGAGCAGTTCGATGCTCAGCGGTTCGAAGTCCTTCGCCAGCGCCTGCGCCACCTGCGGCCATTGCTCTTCCGGCACCTGGCGGAACTGCTTGACGATGAGGTTCTGCACGCCCCGGGCCTGGTCGAGGTTGTAGGCGACGTAGCGGTCGTTGAACAGATGCAGGATCGCGTCGGGGATCAGGAAGATGCCACCGGCGTAGGCAATGATGGTCAGCAGGTACAGACGGATCAGGATCTTCAGCATGGCCGGGCCTCAGACCTCCCATTCCACGCGGCTGAACAGGTAGCCCTTGCCCCATACCGTCTTGATCTTGCGCGCCTCGCCGGCGCTGTCGTCGAACTTGCGCCGCAGCTTGGAGATCGCCACGTCCACCGAGCGGTCGGTGCCGTTGAACTCGATGCCGCGCAGGTGCTGGAGGATATGGTCGCGGCTCAGCACCGTGCCAGCATTCTGCGCGAGCACCACCAGCAGGTTGAACTCGCCGCTGGACAGTTCCACCGGCAGGCCGCGCCAGGTCACGGTGCGTTCGGCCAGGTCGAGGCACAGCGCGCCGACCAGGATGCGGTCACTTTCCAGGTGCGGTTCGGCGATGCTGCTGCGCCTCAGCAGGGTGCGTACCCGGGCCAGCAGCACCCGGGGTTCGCAGGGCTTGGCGACATAGTCGTCGGCACCCATTTCCAGGCCAAGGACCTGGTCGTGGCTGTCGTCACGGGCCGTCAGCATGAGGATCGGCAGGGTCTGCGACTCGCTGCGCAGCAGGCGACACACCTGCAGGCCGTCGAGACCGGGGAGCATCAGGTCGAGAATCACCAGGTCAGGCCTGTCCCGGCGTACCTGCTCCAGCACCTGGTCGCCGCGGGCGATGACGCCCACGGTGAAACCGTTGCGTTGCAGGTAGCTGGCGATCAGCTCGGACAGGGCGCAGTCGTCTTCGACCAGAAGGATGTTGGGCATGGCGTCATGGGAACTTGGGGGCAGGGAAAGTCGGCAGGATATAGAACCGGAAAAGGTAAGAAGTTATTTCTTCACACTTTTTAACAGACGTTCTACAGAGCTTCACAGCCGATGGCGCCGGGGCTGCGTACCATGCAACGGTCATTTATGGAAGATCCCTATGTTTCCTTCAAGTCCCGCCCGTCTGCGTCTGCTTCCTCTTGCCGCCGTCGTCCTGCTGCTCGCCGCCTGTGGCGATGAGCAGGCCGCCGAAGACGCCCAAATGCCCGCGCCCAACGTCTCGGTGGAAACCGTGCAGGTCCAGGCGCTGGCCATCAGCAGCGAACTGTCCGGTCGTATCCAGGCACCGCGTATCGCCGAAGTCAGGGCGCGGGTCGCCGGCGTGGTGCTCAAGCGCGAGTACCGCGAAGGCAGCGATGTGAAACAGGGCGACGTGCTGTTCCGTATCGATCCGGCGCCGTTCAAGGCCGACTACGACAGCGCCCGGGCGACCCTGGCCAAGGCCGAGGCGACCCGCTACCAGGCGAAACTGCAGGACGAGCGCTACGCCGAGCTGATCGCCATCAACGCCGTCAGCCGCCAGGACCGC
>DQAA01000416.1 GCA_003523465.1 Pseudomonas sp. | reverse complement strand
CCGGCGGGCAGCTTGACGCTGCGCTCGCCGAAGGTGTCGCGGATGACCAGTTCGCCGCCGTCGTAGCTGTCCGGCTCGGCCAGGAACAGCGTCGCCGAGAGATCGGTGCGCACCCGCTCGCGCACGCCCTTGATCCCGCGAATGGCGTTGTCGACGTGAAAACCGAAGCCTTCGCCACTGCCATAGCGGTTGAACAAGGGCGGATAGATGCGCTTGGGCAACGCCGCCGACATGAACAGCGGGTTGTCCGACAGCCGCTGCAGGATCAACCCGCCCAACTGCCGGGCAAGCGGGTTGTCCTCGTCCAGCTGGCGATTGCGCTTGGCCTGGGCCGACTGCACGCCAGCGGTAGCCTTGCCGTCGATCCAGGGTTGCGCCAATAGCTGTTGGCGCAGGTCGTCCAGCTCGGCGGCGCTGAACAGCCGGTCGATTTCGATCAGCATCAGAAACGGTAATCCACGCTGGCGGTCAGGGTACGGCCGGCACCGGGCACGCCATACAGCTGGAAGCCGTCGAGGGAGGAGCCGACGCGGCTGTAGTAGAACTTGTTGAACAGGTTGCTGACGTTGAGGTTGACCGTGGTCTGGCTGTCGACCTTGTAGCGCGCGGCCACACTGTGCAGCCAGTAGGACGGCGCCTTCTCGTGGTCGCGGGTGGAGATGGTGTAGACGCCGGACGGTCCGTTGGCGTAGCTGCTGTTGTTGTTCAGGCCACCCACGTACTTGTTGTCGCTGTAGCGGCGGCGCCCGACGTAATCGGCGCCGTAGCTGAGGCCGAGCTTGTCGGTGAGCTGGTAGCTGGTCCACAGGTTGGCGGTCAGGTCGGGAACGTTCTTGGCTTCCTCGCCCTTGTTGGCGCCCTTGGTCTGGCGGCTCTTCATCGCAGCGAAGCCGGCATAGGCCGACCAGCGCTCGGTGATATCGCCCTGCAGGCCCAGTTCCACGCCGTCGACCCGCTTGGCCGGCAACGCGCGCACCGGCGAGGTTTCGCCTTCGCTGTATTCCCAGCTGTCTTCCAGCTCGGTACGGAACAGTGCAGCGGTCAGGTTGAGGCTGTCGTCGAACAGCTCCCATTTGGTGCCCAGTTCGTAGGTCTTGGACTTGGCCGGCTTGTAGTCCTCGGTGCTGGCTGCGCCGTAGATCTGGTTGTTGGTGGTGGCACCGATGGCCGATGGCTGCGCCGCCTCGCTGTAGGAGGCGTACACGCTGCCGTTGGGCAGCGGCTTGTAGACCAAGCCGACGCGGCCGCCGATGGCGTCGTCGCGGCTGCTGCTGTTGCCGGTGGAACGCTCGCTCTCGGCCTCCCAGCGGTCATACCGCAGGGCCAGCAACAGTTGCCATTGCGGGTCGAGGGTCAGGGTGTCGGAGGCGTAGACCGCGGCGTTCTTGACCACACTGCGGGCATCGCCATAGCCCTTGTCGGTCCAGGTCGAGGCGAAATGGTGGGCCGGATCGGACAGGTCGAAGAACATCGAGCCGGACGGCACCTCCATGGTCTTGTGCAGCCCGCCATAGGACTCGCGGTACAGCTCCACGCCGGTCACGGCCTCGTGGTGGATGCCGGCGGTGTCGAGGTTGAAACGCAGGTCGGTCTGGTTGTCGA
The DNA here is from genome assembly GCA_003523465.1 of Pseudomonas sp. Taxonomy (GTDB): domain Bacteria; phylum Pseudomonadota; class Gammaproteobacteria; order Pseudomonadales; family Pseudomonadaceae; genus Aquipseudomonas. The sequence continues at coordinate 1,175 of DQAA01000416.1, read as the reverse complement.
AGATCTCGTAGCGCTTGGACAGGCCGAAGTCGCTGCCGCGCAGGATGCCGTAGCCGCTGCCATTGCTGTTGGCGTACTGGGTGTAGGCATTGATGCCGTTGACCGAACTCAGCGGGCCGAGGCCGACATAGCCGAGGCTGGCGCAACGGGCGCCGGTGCAGGTGCGGCTGCCGTCGGCGTTGGCAGCGATGAAGCGCGCCGGCGACAGCACCGCCCAGTTGTCGGTCTGCTGCCAGCGCAACTGGTTGCGCAGGGTCAGGTCGTCGTTGAAGTCGTGTTCGATCAGGCCGGTCAGGGAGCGGGTTTCGCTGCGCTGGGTGTACAGGTCGGAATCACCGAACCAGGCATCGCGGGACACCCCCGGCATGCGCTTGCCATCGGTGCCGCGCTGGATCGGCACGCCGCCGTCCGGGGTGTTCTTGTCCTTCTGGTAGAAGGCGTCGAGCCAGACCCGGGTGTCGGTGCCCAGGCCGAAGCCGACCGAGGTGGCGAAGCCCCAGCGGTCGTAGTCCACTTCGTCGCGCTCGGCCACGGCGTTGTAGTGCTTCATCAGGTTGACCCGCACCGCCGTGGTCTCGTTGAGCTGGCGGTTGATGTCGGCGGTCAGGCGCTTGTAGTTGTCAGTACCGATGCCGGCGGACAGCTGGCCATCGTCGCCGAGGTGCGCACGCTTGCTCACCAGGTTGACGCTACCGCCCACCGCCGAAACGCCGGACTCCACCGATCCGGTGCCCTTGAACACCTCGGCCTGCTCCAGGTTGAAGGTGTCGTTGCGGCTGGACATGCCGGCATCGCGCACGCCATCGACGGTCAGGCTCTGCTCGGCGGCGAAACCGCGAATGGAGAACAGGTCGCCCCAGCCCAGGTTTCCCTCGCCGGACATGAAGGTGATGCCCGGCACGTTGCGCAACACGTCCTGCAGGCTCTGGGCGTTCTGCTCCTCCAGCACTGCCTTTGGCACCACGGTGATGCTTTGCGGGGCATCCAGCAGCGGCGTGGTGATCTTGCTGGAGGTGACCTGGTCGACCTTGTAGGCCGATTGCTTGCCGGTCACGCTGGTGGTCGGCAGATCGACGGACTGGCCGTCGGCATGCGCCGCAGGCAGGCAGGCGCCGAACATCAGGCCGACCGCCGGGGCCAGGGTGGCGGGCAGACGCTGGGAGGGGGTCATGCCT
>DQAA01000260.1 GCA_003523465.1 Pseudomonas sp. | reverse complement strand
GGCCGCTGCTGGCCGCCTGCGCGCCGCTGCCGCTGTACCTGCTGGGCGTGCGCCGCCCGTGGGTGTTCGGCCTGACCTTCCTGGCCCTGCTGTTCGGTGCCGAGCACTACAAGCTCAATGCGCTGATCTTCGGCATCGGCTACATGGCCTGCCTGGCCTGGCTCAAGGTGCCGCTGCGCCTGCCGCTTNNTGCCGCTGTCGGCGGCATGGATCAAACGCCTGCAGCACGGCGTGGCGATCCCGCTGATCATCACCTTCGGCATCGTCCAGATCGACTTCGGCCACCTGGTGCGCAACCTCGACGCCGTGCAACTGGCCGTGCTGATCCTGCTGCCGATCATCAGCAAGATGGCCGGCAACTGGTTGGGCCTGCGCTGGGCCACGCTGTCGTTCCCCGGCGCCAGCCGCTGGCGGGAAAACCTGCTGCTGAACATTCGCGGCCTGAGTGAAATCGTCTTCCTCAACCTGCTCCTGCAACAGCAACTGATCACCCCGGCGCTGTACTTCGCGCTGATGCTGATGAGCCTGATTGCCACCCTGATGCCCGCCATCGCCGGGCTGCACCGTCTTCCAGTTATCAACGTTCAAACGGCAAGGAGGCCCCATGCCTAACACTGAAGTGCAACAACGCCAGGTCCTGATCATCGGTGCCGGCCCGTCCGGCGCCATCGCCGCGGCCCTGCTCAAGCGCAAGGGCCACGACGTGCTGATCATCGAGCGCCAGCTGTTCCCGCGCTTCTCCATCGGCGAGAGCCTGCTGTCGCACTGCATCGACTTCGTCGAGGAGGCCGGCATGCTGCCCGCCCTCGAAGCGGCGGGCTTCCAGTACAAGAACGGCGCGGCCTTCGCCTGGGGCGAGGAATACAGCGCGTTCGACTTCGGTGACACCTTCAGCAAGGGCCGGCCGAGCACTTTCCAGGTCCAGCGCGCGCGCTTCGACAAGCTGCTGGCCGATGAAGCCGCAGCCCAGGGCGTGGAGATCCGCTACGAGGAAGAAATCATCGCCGCCGACTTCGAGCGCGAACGCCCGCAGGTGAGCGTGCGCCGCAAGGACGGCAGCGAGTACCTGGTACAAGCGCAGTTCGTCCTCGATGCCAGTGGCTACGGCCGCGTGCTGCCGCGCCTGCTCGACCTGGAAGCGCCATCGAGCTTCCCGGTGCGCCAGGCGGTGTTCACCCATATCGAGGACCGCATCGACCATCCGGACTTCGACCGCAACAAGATCCTCATCACCACCCACCCCGAGCACCGCGACATCTGGTTCTGGACCATTCCGTTCAGCGATGGCCGCTGCTCCCTGGGCGTGGTCGCCGCCGCCAAGCATTACGCCGACGCGCCGCAGGACCTGGACGCCTGCCTGAAAGGCTTCGTCGAACAGACCCCGAGCCTGTCGAAAGTGCTGGCCAATGCGGTCTGGGATACCCCGGCGCGGACCATTGGCGGCTACTCGGCCAACGTCAAGACCCTGCACGGCCCGGGTTTCGCCCTGCTGGGCAACGCAGCGGAATTCCTCGACCCGGTGTTCTCCTCCGGGGTGACCATCGCCATGCGTTCGTCGAGCATGGCCGCCGACGTGCTGGACCGTCAGCTCAAGGGTGAAACCGTGGACTGGGAAAGCGAGTTCGCCGTCCCCCTCAAGCGCGGCGTCGATACCTTCCGCGCCTATGTCGAGGGCTGGTACAACGGCAGCTTCCAGGACGTGATCTATTACCCCGACGCCTCCAACGATATCCGCGCCATGATCAGCTCGATCCTTGCCGGCTACGCCTGGGACTCGCGCAACCCCTTCGTCAGCGAGCCCAAGCGGCGCCTGCGCATGCTCAGCGAGATCTGCGCGAGGACAGAGGCATGAGTGAGCAGCGTTTCTTCAGCGACACCTATGTCGAGGAGACGAAGTTCGGCTTCTGGTTCCTGCGCAGTCACACCTGGCAGCACCATGTGCTGCGGGTGGCGATCAACGACCTGCGCCGGCTGTTCGACGGCGAGCCGCCGGTGGCCCCGGTGGTGCTGGATGTCGGTTGCGGCCAGGGGCGTTCGTTCAAGCATCTGCAGCAGGTGTTCAAGCCGGGCAAGCTGCTCGGCACCGACGCCGACCCGCACAGCCTTGAACTGAGTGGCGCCGAGGCGGTGAACCTGGGCCTGAAGGTGGAGCTGAAAGGCAGCGACTGCGCCAACCTGCAATTCCCCGATGCCAGCATCGACATGCTGTTCTGTCACCAGACCTTCCACCACCTGGTGGAACAGGAACAGGCCCTGGCCGAGTTCTGGCGGGTGCTCAAGCCCGGTGGCTACCTGCTGTTCGCCGAGTCCACCGAGGCCTATATCGACACCTGGGTGATCCGCTGGCTGTTCCGCCACCCGATGCATGTGCAGAAGAGCGCGGAAGGCTACCTGCAGATGCTGCGCGGGCAGGGCTTCGAATTCAGCGAGAAGAACGTCTCCTACCCGTACCTGTGGTGGAGCCGCTCCAGCGATTTCGGCCTGCTCGAACGCTTCGGCCTGCGCAAGCCGCCACCGCCGGGCCAGCGTGAGGAAACCCTGGTCAACGTGGTGGCCCGCAAGCCCCTGGACGCGGCATGAAACGCCTGTTGCTGCTGGCCGCCTGCCTGATCCTCGGGGCCTGTGCCGCGCGCGCGCCGTTGCCGGAGCAACTGCCGCCGCTGAGCTTACCGGTGACCTTGCACGTCCAGCGTGAACAGGCCGATCAGCGCCAGGACTGGCTGCTGGTGATCCAGCGCGAAGACCAGCGCCTGCGCTGGTCGATGATGGACCTGCTTGG
>DQAA01000213.1 GCA_003523465.1 Pseudomonas sp. | reverse complement strand
CTGCCTGGAACAGCTGCTGGCTACCGCCGAAGCCCCGGCGCCGGTCCCGGAGCAAGCCCCGGACCTGGAACAACTCATGACCCGCATCATCGACGGCGCCCTGCAGGACGCCCGCACCCAGGGCGTGCGTTTCGGCAAGGCACAGAAGCTCGAAGCGGTACGGCAGATGCACGACGGCGGCCTGTTCATCGTCAAGGGCGCGGTGGAGAAGGCCGCCGCCGCCCTCGGGGTGAGCCGCTACACGGTCTACAACTATCTCGAAGAAATCCGCAACGGTTGAGGAATCCCCATGCAACTCTCGATCTATCAGGTCGATGCCTTCAGCAACGGCATCTTCGGTGGCAACCCGGCGGCGGTCTGTCCGCTGGAATCCTGGCTGGACGACGCGACCCTGCAACGCATTGCCGAAGAGAACAATCTTTCCGAAACCGCCTATTTCGTCGCTGAAGGCGAGGGCTATCGGTTGCGCTGGTTCACCCCCGGCATGGAAGTCGACCTGTGCGGGCATGCCACGCTGGCTTCGGCCTGGGTGCTGTTCAACGAACTGGGCGCGACCGAGCAGACCTTGCGCTTCTTTACTCGCAGCGGTGAATTGCGGGTGAGTCGCGACGGTGAGCGCCTGGCGCTGGACTTCCCGCTCAAGCATCCGCAGCCGGCGCCAATGCCGGAAGGGCTGGCCGAGGCCCTGGGTTGCGAGATCCTCGAACTGCAACGCAGCGACGACTATATCGTCGTGGTCGCAAATGCCGAGGTGGTCGAAAGCTTGCAGCCGGACTTCACCGCGCTGAGCCAATACGACGTGCGCGGTGTCGCCGTGACTGCACCAGGCAGCGGCGAATTCGACTTCGTTTCGCGCTGGTTCGGGCCGCAGGTCGGGGTCAACGAAGATCCGGTGACCGGCTCGGCCCATACCTCGCTGGCGACGTACTGGTCCGCGCGGCTGGGCAAGACACGCCTGAGNNCAGGGCGGGGCGCGGCGGGGGGAGCTGCACTGTGAATTGCCGGGTAATGGCCGGGTGATCATCAGTGGCCGTGGAGCGCTGTATATGCGCGGTACGTTGTACCTGGGAGAACGCCCATGAGCCTGCACCTGGATACGCCGCTGCTGGAGTCGCGCCCGCTGAGCCTGATCACTGGTCAGGAAATCTGGCTGAAGATGGATGCACTGCAGCCGTGCGGGTCGTTCAAGCTGCGCGGAGTTGGCCTGGCCTGCGAACATTTCGCCCGGCAGGGCACGCGTCGCTTCGTTTCGTCGTCCGGCGGCAATGCCGGAATTGCCGTGGCCTACGCTGGGCGCTGCCTGGGATTGCCGGTGACCGTCGTGGTGCCGGAAACCACCACCGAGCGGGCGCGCCAGTTGATCCGTCAGGAAAACGCCGAGGTCATTGTCCACGGCAAGGTCTGGCAGGAAGCCAATGAGCTGGCGCTGTCTCTGGTGGGCGCGGACGACGCGTTCATTCATCCGTTCGATGATCCGCTGCTGTGGAAGGGCCATGCCAGCCTGGTGGATGAAGTGGCCGCAGCCGGGATGAAGCCCGACGCCGTGGTCGTCGCGGTCGGCGGCGGCGGCCTGCTGTCCGGTGTTGCCGAGGGGTTGCAGCGTAATGACTGGTCCGATGTCCCGATCTTTGCCGTGGAGACGACGGGGGCTGCCTCGCTGGCAGCAGCCATGGCCGGGAACGCGCTGGTCGCCATCGACAGCATCGATACCGTGGCGACCTCCCTCGGGGCCAAGCGGGTCTGCGAACGAGCCTTCCATGTCAGCCAGCAGATGAACGTGATCAGCCATGTGGTCAGCGATGCCCAGGCGCTGGATGCCTGCGAGCGATTCCTTTCCGATCATCGCGTGCTGGTGGAACCTGCCTGCGGCGCCGCCCTGGCGCTGGCTTATGCACCGAGCGCAGAGCTGCGCCAGTATCAACGCGTACTGGTAGTGGTCTGCGGCGGCGTCACGGCGTCCATCGACCAGATCCGCGAGTGGCGCAAAGCCNNAGCCGCGGGCTGACCGCCTGTCGGTCCTGAACCCGGTCCGGACAAACCTTCCCGGGCCGCATCCTCTCTCACCTCCACGAGCTTGAAGTTTTCCGTTCCGTGGAGGTGTTCCGATGTCGACGAAAAAACACGATCAGTACAGCATGCAGAACCCGCTGACCCAGTACCCGCAGCCGCCGTTTCCGGCCCAGGGCCAGGAGGCGCCGGGGCTGGACGCGAAGATGAATCCCGAACCGGACCACGGCGAAACCACCTACAAGGGCTTCGGGCGCCTGGCCGGACGCAAGGCGCTGATCACCGGGGCCGATTCCGGTATCGGCCGGGCGGTGGCGATTGCCTTTGCGCGGGAGGGCGCGGACATCGTCCTCAATTACCTGCCCATCGAACAGCGCGATGCCCGCGAGGTGGTCAAGCTGATCGAAGCGGAGGGCCGCCGTGCCATCGCCTTGCCGGGCGATATCAAGGACGAGCGGTTCTGCAAGGAACTGGTGGACCAGGCCCATGAGCAACTGGGCGGCCTGGATATCCTGGTCAACGTCGCCGGCAAGCAGGTGGCGCGCAAGGACGTCGGGCAGGTCAGCAGCGAGCAGTTCGATGCGACCATGAAAACCAATGTCTACGCGCTGTTTTGGCTGTGCCAGGCGGCGGTGCCGCTGATGCCGGCGGGGGCGACCATCATCAATACGGCGTCGATCCAGTCCTACCAGCCGTCGGCGACGCTGCTGGACTATGCGA
>DQAA01000550.1:1218-2849 GCA_003523465.1 Pseudomonas sp. | reverse complement strand
GGGAAGGCGCTGTCGCCGGACATCTGCTGGAAGGTGCCGCTGAATTTATGGGCACCGACCGACAGGGTGAACATGCCGTTGAAGTTGCGGTTGTCGATGCGGCCGGCGCGTTCGACACCGTCGCCGCGGCTGTCGAAGTAGCGCAGGTCGNNCTCATGCCTTCGGCCAGCGGCAGGGTGTGGACCAGGCCGACGTATTGCTGGCGATAGATGTCTTCGAGCTTGGCGTAGTAGTAACTCACCGCCAGTTGCGGGTTGAAGGCATAGGTGCCGCCGCCGAAGTCGAAGTGATCGCTGGTCGCCGCGCCATAGCCGATATCGTCGTTGCCCGACGAGTCGCGCAGGTTGGCCTTGGTCAGGCGCCCGCCGTTGAAGGTCAGGCCGTCCACGTCCTGGCTGGTCAGCAGGCCNNGCCCTGGAAGGTCGAGGCCAGCAGGCGGGTGTCGTTGTAGGTCACCACCGGCAGCAGCGGTTGCAGGGTGCCCAGGCGCAGCACGCTTTTCGACAGGCGCACCTTGGCGGTCAGGCCCAGCTCGCTGTAGTCATCGACCGGCTCCAGGCTGTCGCGGCCATAAGGCAGCAGGCCGGTGTTGCGGCGGTCGCGGCTGGAGTCCAGCTTGATGCCCAGCTGGCCCATGGCATCGACGCCGAAGCCCAGGGTGCCGTCGGTAAAGCCGGACTCCAGCNNCCCTGGGTGAAGCCCGATTCGAAGACGCCGATAAAGCCCTGGGCCCATTCCTCGGCCTTGGACTGCGGGGCGTTGTCCTGGCGGAAGTCGCGGTTGATGTAGTGGTTGCGCAGTTCGATCTTGGCGTGGCTGTCCTCGATGAAACCGGCCAGGGCCGGCGTGCAGGCGAGGGGCAGGGTGAGTCCGGCCAGAAGGCGAATGGGGTTCATTGTTGTTATTCCCGAGTCGTCGTTTTCGTGATTGGTGCGTGATTAGTGTTTGCTGGCGCCGGCGGCGCCGATTCCGGTCATGGAGCGGATGAACTGGGCCAGGTAGCGGCCGCGCTCTTCGCTGGCCTGGGCCGAGCGGTCGGTCACCGAGAACGCCCAGGCGCTGAGGAACGCCGCACTCATGGAGAACAGTGCCGGGTTGGAATAGGGGAACAGCGCCTTGTCGTGATGCAGCACGTTGACCCAGACCACCGGGCTCAGCACCAGCAGGATCACCGCCGAGATCAGCCCCGCCAGGCTGCCGGCCACGGCGCCACGGGTGGTCAGGCCCTTCCAGAACATCGACAGGAACAGCACCGGGAAGTTGACCGAGGCGGCGATGGCCAGCACCAGGCCGGAGAGGAAGGCGATGTTCTGCGACTCGAACAGCAGGCCGAGGATGATCGCCAGCACCCCGATCACCAGGGTGGCGATGCGGGATACGCGGATTTCTTCCTGCTCGCTGGCCTTGCCCTTGCGTACCACGCAGGCATAGATGTCGTGGGACACCGCCGAAGCACCGGACAGCGCCAGGCCGGCGACCACTGCGAGGATCGTGGCGAAGGCCACCGCCGAGATGAAGCCGAGGAACAGGTTGCCACCCACGGCCTGGGCCAGGTGCACGGCGATCATGTTGCCGCCGCCGATGATCGCGCCGCTGGCATCGCGGTAGGCTGGCTCGGTGCCGACCATGAC
>DQAA01000550.1:0-1165 GCA_003523465.1 Pseudomonas sp. | reverse complement strand
ACGGTGAAGAAGCGCATCAGGATATGGGGCAGGCCGGCGGTGCCGAACATCATCCCGAGCCCGAGGGAAATCGCGTCCACCGGGTTCGACAGCAAGCCGCCGGGGGCCATGATCGCGGTGCCCTTGGCATGCACGGCAGTGGCGCTGGCGAACATCGCCTCGGTGCTGAAACCGAAGTGCTTGAGCACCATGAAGGCCATGAAGGTGGTGCCCGAAAGCAGCATCACCGCCTTGATGATCTGCACCCAGGTGGTGGCGAGCATGCCGCCGAAGGTCACGTAGAAGACCATCAGTACGCCCACCAGCATCACCGCGTACAGGTAGCTGATGCCGAACAGCAGCTCGATCAGCTTGCCTGCGCCGACCATCTGCGCCACCAGGTAGAGCAGGGCCACGGTCAGGGTGCCGAACGCCGAGGTCAGGCGCACCGGGGTTTGCGAAAGGCGGTAGGAGACCACGTCGGCGAAGGTGTACTTGCCCAGGTTGCGCAGGCGTTCGGCGATCAGGAACAGGATGATCGGCCAGCCGGCCAGCACGCCCAGGGCGTAGAGCAGGCCGTCGTAGCCGTTGAGGAACATCATTGCCGAGATGCCCAGGAAGGACGCGGCGCTGATCATGTCGCCGGCGATGGCGAGGCCGTTCTGCATCCCGGTCAGGCCGCCGCCGGCGGTGTAGAAGTCGCTGGCCGAGCGGGTACGCAGCGCGGCCCAGCGGGTCACGCCGAGGGTGAAGACGACGAACAGCAGGAACATGCCGATGGCGGTCCAGTTCATTGCGCGCACTCCTGCTTGACCTTGTCGTTGAGCGGATCGAGAACGTTGTTGGCGCGATGGACGTAGATGCCGGTGAGGGCAAAGGAGACCAGTACGATCAGCACGCCCACCAGCATGCCCACGGTGGTCACACCGCCGCTGAGGGACTGGCCCAGGGTGCTGGGGGAAAAGGCCACGAGCAGGACGAAGCCGTAGTAGATCACCAGCATGGCGGCGGTCAGGCTGCCGTTGAGGCGGCGCTTGCGCCGGACCAGTTGCTGGAAGTCGGGGTTGTTGCTGATGGACTCGATATGACCGGGTGTCATGGGTGGGCGCTCTCTTGATCTTGTTGTAGTTGTTGTGTCGTTCACGCTTGGGGTATTGCTGTGTTCTTTCGGGCCTCATCGCTGGCA
>DQAA01000460.1 GCA_003523465.1 Pseudomonas sp. | reverse complement strand
CTGCCCCTGGCCCAGGACGAAGAAGCCGGCGTGATCATCGAAGGGCGCACCGGCGACTACGACACAACCTACCAGCTCCTCGACCTGCATCTGCCAGGCAGCGACCTGCGCCTGCGCATCCCCCATGCGCCGCTACCGCCAGGCTCGGCCCTGCGCATAAAGATCCAGGCCCGGGACATCAGCCTGAGCCTGGCCGAGGACAGCCGTTCAAGCATCATCAATCGCCTGCCGGTGACCCTGCGCGCCCTGAGCGAGCAAGGCAACCCGGCGCAAGTGCTGGTCAGCCTGGACGCTGCCGGACACCCCTTGCTGGCCCGGGTCACGCGTTACTCCAGCGATCAGCTCGACCTGCATCCGGGCCAGCAGCTGTGGGCGCAGATCAAAGGCGTGGCGCTGCTCGGTCACAGCGCCTGAGCATTGTCGAAGTTGCGCGTTGAGCCTGTTCATCGCGCTATCGGGAATGAAACTCATTTGACCGATTTGGTTAAAACCACACAAAAAGAACGTTAACTAGCGAAAGTTTCTCTTTTCACAAGAGAAATTTCCCATATGCGTTCAAGCCCCCTATGCTTGCGGGGTGGCACATCTCGCAAGGCGAAATTCCCACCTGCCCGCAACTCCCATTCCAGAAAAAGGCATCAGCAAATATTTTGCTCGGGGAATTAATTTTCAACGAATGCGTCTTTAATGAAGGGAAAGAGGGAAGCGCTTCCGGCGTCCCCATCCTCAGTGGGGTTCTACCCGCGAGGCATTTCAAGTTATCAAGGAGAAGTACATGCTGATACTCACCCGTAAAGTCGGCGAAAGCATCGTTATCGACGATGACATCAAGGTCACCATTCTCGGCGTCAAAGGGATGCAAGTGAGGATTGGCATCGATGCACCGAAAGATGTCCAGGTGCACCGTGAAGAGATCTACAAACGCATTCAGGCCGGCAGCCCGGCGCCGGAAAAAGGAGAAGGCAATCATTAAGCCGCTGGCATGATTGCAGTCGCACGGATGCGCCTGTCACTTGCCGAAACCACCCTGATCGCACTGTCGGGATTCAGCTCCCGGGTGACGGCAACAGCCGCTCCACCATGGCAATCAGCATTTCGGTATCGAAAGGCTTATCCAGCACCCCATCGAACAGCCCGGGATTCTCCCGGCCGATACTGGCCTGAGCGCCACTCATGAGAATGATCGGCAGAGCCTTGAATTGAGGGTCGGCGCGAAGATTGCGAGCGAGTTCCTCGCCATTCATCACCGGCATCATGTAGTCGGTGATCAATAGCTCGACCCGTGTTTTCTCCAGCATTTCCAGGGCTCGCGCGCCATTGCTGGCCTTCTCCACCTGATACCCCGCGTCTTCCAGGGCAAGCTCCAGGATGTCCGAGATCACGTACTCGTCGTCGACTACCAGGACTGTGCTCATATCGTCAGACCGCGGCCATCAGGACCGCTCCAGTGGTTGCGCCGTACCGGACAATACCGCGGCGGCCTCGTTGAATGCCTTGTGCAATTCCATCCCCTTCAGGCCGAAACACACCTCCAGCAGCGCCGGGTCATAACGGCTATCCCGCACCTTGAGAATCGACAGCACCCGCTTGAGCTGCGAGTTCAGCTCGACGAAGCGCATCAGCAGCAGGTTGTCGACGATGCTCGACAGCTCCGGTGCCGGCGCGATGATCTCCGAACCGAACAGATCGCGCATCTCCCAGGTTGCCAATACCGTCACATCGCGGGCACGCAGCTCGCCCATCAAGGCGCGAAAGAATTCGTTGAGCCGTTCCGGACGAATCGCCAGGCGGGTGAAGGCGCCCAGGTTGTCGATCACCACGCGCTTGATCCCATGCTCGCCGACCTGGCGCAACAGGCGCGCGCCAACGTCATCGAGCAAGCCTTCGGTGGTCGGCTGCCAGGCAATATGCAAGGCCCCGTCCCGCTCCAGGGCCGCAAAGTCCACGCCCAGGCTGGCGGCTTTCATGCGCAGGCGACCCGCCGACTCATAGAAGCCGAAATGCAGCCCCGGTGCCTGGGGCGTAGCGGCGCCAAGAAAACTCAAGCCGAGGGAAGTCTTGCCACTGCCGGAGGGCCCCATTACCAGGGTCACCGAACCTTCCGCCAGGCCACCGTGGAGCAGTTCGTCCAGGCAAGGCACGCCGCTGGCGACCTGCGCGCAGGTCTCGCTGCCGGGCCCGGACGGATGTCCGTACAGCGCTTCAAGACGCGGGTAGACCTGCAAGCCATCGCTGGTGATTTCACATTCGTGCAGCCCCGACAGCGCTGCGCTGCCGCGCGTCTTGCGCAGCTGGATCCGGCGTACCGCGCGGGCGCCGTGCAGGTCCTCGCCCAGCTCGATCACCCCATCGACCATGGTGTGCTCGGGGCAGTCTTCTTCCAGATGGACACTGGTCAGCAGCACCAGGGTGCAGCCGGCGAAGGCGGCATGGGCCTGCAGTTCGGAGATGAACTTCTTGGTGTCGAGCACGGTTTCGGCCCGCGAGCGGGCATTGAGCAGGCCATCGACGATCAACAGCGACGCCCCCTGGCGGGCGATTTCGCTGCGCAGCAGACGCACCACCGCTTCCAGGCCCTCCTGTTCGAGGCTGTCGAAGGCACTGAGGAACTGGATCTGGTCGCCGATCTTCGCCGGGTCGTAGAACGACAGGGTGGAAAGGTACTGGAACAGCCGCTCATGGGACTCGCTGAGCAAGGTCGCCACCAGCACCCGGCCGCCGCGCTCGACGTGATTGAAGGCAAGCTGATTGGCCAGCACCGTCTTGCCCGAGCCGGGACGGCCCTGGACGATGTAGGCGGAGCCCGCGACCAGGCCGCCCTTGAGCAGCTCGTCGAGCCCCGGTATCCCCGTCACTAGACGCTGGAGTTGTTCCACGGTACTTCACCCTCCCCATTGCTCACGACCGGAATGCACAGGGTCATGCACGTGCCCTGCCCCGGCTCGCTGTCGACCCAGATGGCGCCATTGCTCTGCTTGGCGAACCCGTAGACCTGACTCAGGCCCAGACCGGTGCCCTTGCCGAATCCCTTGGTAGTAAAGAACGGCTCGAAGATCCGCTGAAGCACTTCGGCGTCGATCCCCTTGCCGGTGTCGCTGACGCTGATCAGGGCGAACTCTCCCACCAGCCCCTCACGCTCACCGAGCAGTTGGCGGTTACCCGCGCGGATGCGGATTTCGCCGCCCGCTTCCATGGCATCGCGGGCATTGAGCACCAGGTTGAGCAGGACCATCTGCAACTGTCCCGCGTCCACTTCCACCGGCGCCAGGTCGTCGTCGCACAGCACATGCAATTCGATGTTCTTGGGCAGCGCCTGGTACAGCAAGGCATGGATGGACTCGATCACCTCGGCCAGGTCCACCCGCACCACGTTGAGTTCCTTGCGCCGGGCGAAGCTTAGTAGTTGCTGGGTCATCTGGCTGCCGCGCTGACCGGCGTCGAGCACATGTTCGAGCAGGCGCCGGGTGCGTTGCGGGTCGCTGCTGTTGATCGCCAGCTTGGCCGAATTGAGGATGATGGTCAGCAGGTTGTTGAAGTCGTGGGCCATGCCGCCGGTCAACTGGCCGAGGGCTTCGAGCTTCTGCGACTGGAACAGCTGGGCGCGCATTGCATCGAGTTGCAGCGCCGCCTCGCGGCGGTCGGTGATGTCCCGGGTGATCTTGGCCAGGCCGATCACCTCACCCTCGCGGGAGCGCACCACATCGAGGGCGACCAGTGCCCAGAACCGCGTCCCGTCCTTGCGCACGCGCCAGCCTTCATCCTGGGCGCGCCCCTTGCTCAGGGCCTGTTCGAGCAGAAAACCGGGGCGACCGTCAGTGCAATCCTGCGGGGAGAAAAACAGCGAGAAATGCCGACCGATGACTTCCTCGGCCCGATACCCTTTGATGCGCTCGGCACCGGCGTTCCAGGAAACGATGTGGCCATTGAGGTCGATCATGTAGATGGCGTAGTCCACCACGGTCTGCACGAGCTGCTCGTACAGGCTGGCGTTCATGCCATGCTGGTCCACGCGTTCGGAAGGATCCATTTCGGGGTCCGCTGACTATTGTTGGAGTGTAGCTACAGGATACGCTGAGGACGACGGGAATTGACGCTTCTTCCTACACCAAAGTTCATCTGCTTGAGGGCATAATCCGACGCGGAACATAGATTTGCCCCACAACCATTGCGCTGAATCAAGGTATAGCGCGATTGCCGGGGCGACGCCTGCGGGAATGCCGGCGATATTGCTATAGTTCGCGCGCCTCGCGGTATCGACAGACAAGCGGTTGAGGAAAAGGGATTGGTCATCAACAAACGCATGAAACGCATCCACGACGACCTGGAAGACACTGCCGACGGCATGGAGCGGCTTGCCCGCGGCCTGGCCGGGCACGCCGTGTACTTGCAGAACTCGGTGCATGCCGACGACGCGGTCGAAGTGAACGAACGGGTCAGCGGCCTGACCGACGCCATCAACGATCTGCGCGCAGTAGCCAGCAGCATCGACCCACGCTAGGCTCGCCATGCTCCCTGAACATCCCGGCGGATTGCGCAAACCCCAAGCCCTGCGCCTGTATCGACTGCGCGGCCGGGTCGGGCTGTTTTTCGTCGGTGGTCTCTCGGTGCTGGCTGGCATGACCGACGCCATCGGCTTTCTCGCCAGCGGCGATTTCGTCTCCTTCATGAGCGGCAATACCACCCGCCTGGCGGTCGCCGTCAGCGAGGGTCATTTCGAACTGGTGCTGCGCCTGGCGCTGCTGGTCTTCACCTTCGTCCTCGGCAACGCCCTGGGCGTGATAATTGCCCGTTCCTGCCGCAAGCGCGCCTGGCCCCTGCTGGCCCTCACCTCGTTGCTACTGCTCAGCGCTGCCCTGTGCGGCAATTACCTCGAACTCCTCGCCCTTCTGGCCGCTATCCTCGCCATGGGCATGCTCAACGCTGCGGTTGAAGAAGTGAACGGCCTGCCCATCGGCCTGACCTACGTTACCGGCGCCCTGTCCCGCTTCGGGCGCGGCCTCGGGCGCTGGTTGATGGGCGAGCGCCGCCCCGGCTGGCGCATGCAGCT
>DQAA01000247.1 GCA_003523465.1 Pseudomonas sp. | reverse complement strand
GTGGGCGACCATGCGGATCACCCCGTCGAAACCCTCGGCCCGCACCCGCACCTGCATGCGCCGGCCCAGGTGCAGGGCGTGTTCTTCCAGATGAAGGGCGAGGGCACTGCTGGCGCCGAGGCCGACGTAGCCGTGTTCGAGAGAGCGGGAAAAGCCGGGGTTATCCACAGCGGCGAGCGGATGGTCCGGGGCCATGATCAGCACCAGCGGATCGTCGCGGAAGGGGCGGGTCTGCAAATCGCCGGTGGCTACGGCGGTGGAAACGATCCCGAGATCGGCGATGCCCTGCCCGAGCGCCTGGACGATGCGCAGGCTCGGCAACTCCTGGATATCCACATCGATCTGCGGACGCTGGCGCAGAAAGTTGGCGAGCAGCTCCGGCAGGTACTCGGTCAGCGCCGCGGTGTTGCACAGCAAGCGCACCTGGCCGTACAGGCCGTTGGCGTATTGGGCCAGGTCGAATTGCAGGCGCTCCACCTGCTGGCCGATCTGCCGCGCATGGGTGACCAGCGCCTGGCCTGCCGGAGTGGGTTGCACACCGCGGCGATTGCGTTCCAGCAGGACCACACCAAGAGAACTCTCCATGGCCCGGATCCGTGCGCTGGCCGCCGGCAGTGACAGGTGGCTGCGCTGGGCGCCGGCAGTGATGTTGCCGCATTCCACGGTGTGGAGGAAAAGGCGGAGGTCGATGAGGTCGAAGTGCATGGCGGCAGCCCGAGTGGGAGTTTGCGCAGTATACGAGGGATTGCTGGCGTCTTTGCTCTTGAGGTCGCCGGGATCAGGTCCTAGGAGAGGGCCCACACATATGATCGGTTTTGGCTGGCTTACCAGGGAAGTCCCCCCTGTTAGGCTTCTTCGAAAGGGCAAGCAACAGGTACCAAAGGGGTCACGAATAGTGGAAAAACCGGCAGGGCAGGGGACGGACCTCAAGCAAGGGGGCGATTCCAAAGCGTTTCTGCATACCCTTGATCGGGTCTCGGTTGCCTGGTTTGCAGGTCATCGCAGAAACTACTCCGAAGTCACGGAATGGTTACTGGCCATGGAAACTGCAGAACTGATGAACGCATCGGGTCGAACCGTCGCTTTTGTGGGCGAGGGGACCGAGATCGAAGTCAACCGGCTGGTTGATGACGAGTTGCTTCCCGGTCGTTTTTGCTGGAAAACAAAAGATCGTCGAGAGTTCGATCTTTTGGGAGCAGCGGCAGCGTTGCGCTTGAATCGGAAATTCAAGGACCTGCTTACCAAGCAGGCACGCAGAGACCTTCTGGAGCACCTGGATGCTGAGTATCTGGTAAAGCTGCGGAAGGCTCTCCGGCCGGAAACTGACATTTCCGGCGATCTGATAGCGGCGGATCCTCTGACGGGAACGAAATACATTATCGAGTTCAAGGATCTGTCCTTGAACGTGACTCGTGAAATCAACGAGGTGAGCTCGCGCATTCTCCTCATCGCCGCAGCGGAAGACAGCATTACTGTCGACCCGGAAATAATGGGGGGCATTCCCGTTTTCAGGGGTTCCCGGCTGCCTATAGAAACAGCCATCGCGTCCATGGATGCCGGTGTAACGCTGGATGACATGATCGGGGACTACCCGTTTCTTGACGCTGACAGGGTTGAACTGGCTCGACTCTATTTGCGGCTGCATCCTCGCAGTGGGCGTCCGCGCAAAACCAGCAGGCTGGGAAACTACCGAGTCGTCAGGACAGTTCACATTCTTAAAGACGAAGTCTGAAGTGTCGTACCGGTTTTTGATCGACGAATGCCTGAGCCCGAAGCTTGTACGCATGGCCCATCTCTCGGGGCACCAGGCAACGTCTGTTCGTGATAGAGGCTGGTGCGGTCTTCCTGATCGGGAAATCATTCGCCGAACTATCGAGGGTGAATTCACCTTGGTCACTAACAACTCAGTCGACTTCAGGGGAACAAACCCTCCTGGTCCAGGTGGATTGTTTGCTTTCGAAGAGCTCCACGCTGGTTTGCTATGTCTCAACACAGACCAGATTGTGATGCCACTGGAAATTCAGACTGCCGCTTTTGCTTGTGTGCTGAATCGCTTGCCTCGTGATCTGGTCAACCGTGTGCTCGAGATCACCGCCCATGGGGACGGAAGCCATACGCTTGTTGAATACGAGTTGCCTAAGAACTGAAATGCACACCATCGAAGCCGTATCCCTGCGGATGAAATGATGAGTGATGGGCTTAGCCTATCGTCTATGAATAGGCAGACTGCTGTAATTGAAGCTGTGCAGCTTGATGTATCTGAGGCAGTCTGTTTCGCATGAACACCTTCCTAGCCTTCTACCAACAAATCGGCCCAGCTCTGACCCTGCTGGTCGTCCTCACCTTCCTCCTGGCCGGTGCGGTCAAGGGCGTGATCGGCCTGGGCCTGCCCACCATCGCCATGGGCCTGCTCGGTCTGGCTATGCCTCCCGCGCAGGCTGCGGCCCTGCTGATCGTTCCCTCGACCCTGACCAATATCTGGCAACTGGCAAGCGGCGGCCACCTGCGTGGCTTGCTGAAACGTCTGTGGCCGATGCTGGTGATGATCTTCCTCGGCACCCTGGCCGGCAGCGTCTGGCTGGGGATCAGCAGCGGTGCCTGGGCGGCCCACGCTTTGGGGGCGGCGTTGCTGTTGTATGCGCTGGTGGGATTGTGGCTGCCGCCGTTCAGCCTGAACGCGGGGCAGGAGCGCTGGTTGGGGCCGGTGTGCGGCGGGTTGACCGGTTTGATCACGGCGGCCA
>DQAA01000248.1 GCA_003523465.1 Pseudomonas sp. | reverse complement strand
CTTCCAGTTGCAGGTCTTCGAGTACCAGCTCGCTGCTGGCGACCTGCTCGGCCAATTCGAGGATCGCTGCGTCTTCCGGGTCGGCGCTGAGCAGATCGCGCTCCTCGCCCAGCTTGCGCTGGCGCTCGGCCAGGCGCTCGATGCTGTTTTCCAGCTGCTGGATCCGCGACTGCTGCACCTCGGCCTGGCGCCGAGGTTCGGCGGAGCGCGAGTTGAAGCTGTCCCACTGCTCCTGCCAGCCGTGCATGGTGGTTTCCGACTCTTCCAGGGTCGCTGCGGCTTCCTCGGCGGCGGCCAGGGTCATTTCCTGTTCCGGTTCGAGCATTTCCAGCTCTTCGCCGAGGGTCGCCAGCAGGGTGCGGTCGTGGCCGAGGTGGGATTCGGTTTCCTGGCGGGAGCGCTCGGCTTCCTTGAGGTCATCCTGCAACTGGCGCAGACGCTGCTGGCCGTGCTGGATGCTCTGCTCGATGCGGGCGATATCGCCGCCCACCGAATAGAAGCGGCCTTGCACCAGATTGAAGCGCTCGGACAGCTCGTGGTGCCCGTCACGCAACCTTTCGATGCTCGCATCAGCGTTGCGCTGGTCGGCGACAAGGGCCTCGAAGGAGACTTCCTGGTCGCCGATCACGCTTTCGCGCTGGCGTACCTGCTCATCCAGCGCGCGCCAGCGCAGGGCCGAGAGCTGCGCCTTGAGCTGGCGTTCCTCGGCCTTGTATTCCTTGTATTTCTCCGCGGCCTGGGCCTGGCGGTGCAGGCGTTCCAGCTGGCGCTCCAGTTCTTCGCGCAGGTCGGTCAGGCGCTCGAGGTTTTCCTGGGTGCGGCGGATGCGGTTCTCGGTTTCGCGGCGGCGCTCCTTGTACTTGGAGATGCCCGCGGCTTCCTCGATGAAGTTGCGCAGCTCCTCGGGCTTGGCTTCGATCAGCTTGGAGATCATGCCCTGCTCGATGATCGAGTAGCTGCGCGGCCCGAGGCCGGTGCCGAGGAAGATGTCGGTGATGTCCTTGCGCCGGCACTTGGTGCCGTTGAGGTAATAGGTGTTCTGCGCGTCGCGGGTGACCTTGCGGCGGATCGAGATCTCGGCGTAGGCGGCGTATTCACCCACCAGGGTGTTGTCGCTGTTGTCGAACACCAGCTCGATGCTCGCCTGGCTGACCGGCTTGCGGCTGGTGGAGCCGTTGAAGATGACGTCGGTCATCGACTCGCCGCGCAGGTTTTTCGCCGAGCTTTCGCCCATCACCCAGCGCACGGCGTCGATGATGTTGGACTTGCCGCAGCCATTGGGCCCGACCACGGCCGCCATGTTGCTGGGGAAATTGACGGTGGTCGGGTCGACGAACGACTTGAAGCCGGCGAGGCGGATGCACTTGAGGCGCATGGTCAGTCAGTCACCAGGGCCGAGAGCACCAGGTCGCAACTGCGCTGGCAGTAGGCGCTGAGCACCTCGCGGACCTGGGCCAGGTCACGGCCGACAACGGCCTGCAGCAGTTGGGCGAAGAGCACGAGGAAGTCGTTCATTTCCGCCTTGCGCCGATCCAGGGCCAGGTAATAGGCGCGGCTCATGGCCGGCTGCAGGTTTTCGACGGTTTCCTGCAGGTAGGGGTTGTTGGCGAACGGATAGGCGGCGCGCATCACGGCGAAGCTTTCTTCGACGAAGGCCGTGATGTCCTTGCGCTCGCAGGCTTGCTTGAGGCGCTGCTGGATGGCGAGGAACGGCCCGAGGTCGGCCTGGACCTTGTAGCCGCTGGCCACGGCGTTGCCGAGCAGGATGTACAGCTCGCCCATCAGGGTGCAGAGGCTGCGCAACTGGTGCTCGTTGAGTTCGGTCACGTGGGCGCCACGGCGCGGAAGGATGGTCACCAGATGACGGCGTTCGAGGATCAGCAGGGCTTCGCGCACCGAACCACGGCTGACATTCAGCGCCTGGGTGACCTTCTGCTCCTGGATACGCTCGGCAGGCTTGAGTTCGCCCCGGATGATCCGCTCGGCCAGGTAGTGGGCAATTTGCTCGGAGAGGCTGTCCGGCGCCTTGAACGTCATGGTTTTCCTTCGCAATCGTTGAACGGCTAAAAACGCGGAAGTGTACCGCAAATGCCCTCTGGCAGCATGAAAGACGCCGTCAACTTGCACGAGCTTTTCGTGTCTGGCGTACGACTTTTCTTGCCGAAACGGCCTCCCCCGACGTACGCCGGACTCCCCGCGAAGGTTTCGTTCAAGGCTAGCCGAGGATCAGGCATGTTGCTTGCTACCTGTCGTTCATCCATCTCAGGGTTTTCCTACGTTTCGGTGCTTAACTGAAAGACAGGGAAAAGCGCTGCGGATGACTGGCTTTGGAAATTTTCCTGACCCTTAGGTCAGAAAATCATTGACCAGAAAGTCAAGGCTGAATACATTCCGCCTCAGTCCGCTCAACAACAATAAATTCGCTTGTGAGGCCCTTCCGTGATCCAGTTTCTCTTGAACCAGGAATTGCGCAGTGAGCATGCCCTGGACCCCAACATGACGGTGCTCGAGTATCTGCGCGAGCATCTGGGAAAAACCGGTACCAAGGAGGGCTGCGCCAGTGGTGACTGCGGCGCCTGCTCCGTGGTGGTCGCCGAACTCGGTACCGACGCCGACGGCAAGGACAGCCTGCGCTACCGCAGCCTGAACTCCTGCCTGACCTTCGTTTCGTCGCTGCACGGCAAGCAACTGATCAGCGTCGAGGGCCTGAAGCACCAGGGCAAGCTGCACAGCGTGCAGCAGGCGCTGGCCGACTGCCACGGCTCGCAGTGCGGCTTCTGTACGCCGGGCTTCGTCATGTCGCTGTTCGCCCTGCAGAAGAACAGCGATGCCCCGGACCTGCACAAGGCCCAGGAAGCCCTGGCCGGCAACCTTTGCCGCTGCACCGGCTATCGCCCGATCCTCGCCGCCGCCGAACAATCCTGCTGCCAGGCCAGGCCCGACCAGTTCGATGCCGCCCAGGCGCAGACCATCGAGCGCCTCAAGGCCATCGCCCCGAGCGAAACCGGTGAACTGAACAGCGGTGACAAACGCTGCCTGGTGCCGCTGACCGTGGCCGACCTGGCCGATCTCT
>DQAA01000344.1 GCA_003523465.1 Pseudomonas sp. | reverse complement strand
ACCTGCTGCCCGCCGTACGCGACGCGGCGCAGGCGCTGCTGGCACGCTGGCCCGACCACGTCAGCCCGCTACTGGAACGCTGGCTGTGTCACGGCCAACAATACGGCCAGGTGTGACGCATTCGGCGGAATTGGATCCAGGCCGCCAGTCAAGCTGGTTATACTCTCGCCACTGTGAAGAATTTGGATACAGACCATGATTGAAGTTGCCCTCGATACCGCAACCCCACAGGTTCCGTCTGTTATCCGGCTGCTGCTCGAAAAACTGGGGGTCGCTTACCGCGAAGTGACCGACCACCCGCAGCTGCCGCCCGAAAACCGCATTCAGACCGTCCTGCTCGATGACTCGGTCGGCGCCCTGATGGTGCTGTTCCCGCAGAATCAACTGCTCGACCTCAGTCGCCTGACCGAACTGACCGGACGCAAGCTGGCCGCCGTGCCGCTGGAGCGCCTGCAGCTGATGCTGGACAAGCACGGCCTGAAGGTCCTGCCCGGCATCCCTGCGCTGACCAGTTCCCCCTGCCTGTACGAAGACAGCGTGCTCAAGCCCGATACCCTGCTGGTGCAATCGGGCGAGGCCGGGCTGCTGCTGGAGATCGGCCGCGACGACTTCCGCAAGATGCTCAGCAAGGCCAGTGCCGGCCAGTTCGGCGAGCTGCTGAGCAAGATCCATCCGAACCTCGACCGCCCGCTGGACGACCGCGACGAAATCACCCAGGCCGTCCAGGCCTTCACCGCGCGGCGCATCCAGCAGCGCCTGGAATCGACCATCGAGATCCCGCCGCTGGCCGAGACCGCGCAGAAGATCATCAAGTTGCGGGTCGACCCCAACGCCACCATCGATGACATCACCGGCGTGGTGGAAACCGACCCGGCGCTGGCCGCGCAGGTCGTCAGCTGGGCGGCATCGCCCTACTACGCCTCGCCCGGCAAGATCCGTTCGGTGGAAGACGCCATCGTCCGCGTGCTGGGCTTCGACCTGGTGATCAACCTGGCGCTGGGCCTGGCCCTGGGCAAGACCCTCAGCCTGCCCAAGGACCACCCGCAACACACCACGCCGTACTGGCAGCAGTCGATCTACACCGCTGCGGTGATCGAGGGCCTGACCCGGGCCATGCCACGGGCCGAGCGTCCCGAAGCCGGCCTGACCTACCTGGCGGGCCTGCTGCACAACTTCGGCTACCTGTTGCTGGCCCACGTCTTCCCGCCGCATTTCTCGCTGATCTGCCGGCACCTGGAGGTCAACCCGCATGTCTGCCACAGCTATGTCGAGCAGCACCTGCTGGGCATCAGCCGCGAGCAGATCGGCGCTTGGCTGATGCGTTTCTGGGACATGCCGGAAGAACTGGCCACCGCCCTGCGCTTCCAGAACGACCCGCACTACGCCGGCGACCATGCGCCGTTCGCCAATCTGGTATGCCTGTCGGTGCGCCTGTTGCGGGCTCGTGGTATCGGCTCGGGGCCGGATGAAGCGATCCCCGACGAGCTGCTCGATCGCCTGAGCATCAGCCGCGAGAAAGCCGAGGATGTGGTGAACAAGGTGCTGCAAGCGGAAGTGATGCTGCGGGAGCTGGCTTCGCAGTTCACCCAGCACTAAACAAGAACGACGCGGACCCTGCAGGGTCCGCGTCGTGCCTCAGCCCTTCTTCTTCGGTTTCAGGTATTTCATCAAGCCCTGGAACCAGATCACCAGCGCCGGATTGCCCTTGATCTGGATGCTCTTTTCCTGAATCCCCTGCATGAACGCCAGTTGCTTGTTCTTGGCCTGCAATGTCTCGAAACCGTAAGTCGCGTCCTTGAAGGCGATGGCGAAGGCCGGCGCCGGATGCGTGCCGCCACTGCTGCTGATGCGGCTGTCTTTCACGGTGAAATGACGGGCGGCCTTGCCGTCCAGGGTCTGCAACTGGAACACCAGGTCCTTGTCCTTCAATTGCTGCTGGAACGCCGGGTTCTTGCTACTGGCCCGGGCCATCAACAGCCCCATGGCCCAAAGGAGAAAGCGGAACTTCATGAATGCGCCTCGGTGAAAAAGTGACTGGCCGGCGCAGTTTATCCTTTTAGTGAACGAATGCTACTGGTTGAGCGGCATTTCTCGCACGTTCGCCGCAAAACAAAACGGGCATCCGCTGGGATGCCCGTTTTGACTGCATTCGACAGAATCACGCCATCAGTTGACGCTTTCCTTGAGGGACTTGCCTGGCTTGAACGCCACGGTGTTGCTTGCCTTGATTTTCACCGGCTCGCCGGTTTGCGGGTTCTTGCCGGTGCGAGCGCCGCGGTGACGCGGTTCGAAGGTACCGAAACCGACCAGGGTGACGTTGTCCTTCTTGCTCAATGCCTGGCTGATTTCTTCGAGAATCACATTCAGTACCTGGCCGGCCTTGTCTTTGGTGAGGTCGGCCTTATCGGCGATGGCTGCGGCGAGATCGGATTTACGCATGGTGAAGCCTCTTTGACGGAATTTTTGTTGTTATGCCGTGCTGCCCCTGAAGGCAGCGCCCAAGGCACCGCAGGCTCTAGCCTGCGGCAGACAGCAGTGAGGATGGCACGCCGCCAAGGGCCGCGCCAGTATCGACGCGGCCATTGAGCGAGCAATGGAGTGGTAAATCCGACAGAACGACCGGTATTTATGCCAGCAGGGCCGGAAGCTGGCGATTCAGGGCCAATTTCTCCATGACTGCGGTACCGGTGAGGGCATAGCCGAGCAACTGGCCCTGAGCATCGTGGCAGAGCACTTTCAGGTCGCTGCCCTGGCCTTCGACGGTCCAGTTGCCTTCCCGTCCCAGCGGCGGCGGCGATACCACCAGCGGGCAGACCGGGGTCTTGACCGTGACGGGCATCGGGCCATAGCCAACCGCCGTCGGGTTGCCGGCGAGGGTCTGGGCCAGCGCCCGCGCGCCGGTCATCAGCGGCATCACGTACAGCAGGTTGAGACCATCGACCTCGGCGCAATCGCCCAG
>DQAA01000596.1 GCA_003523465.1 Pseudomonas sp. | reverse complement strand
CGGTGTATGTCTCAGGTGTTTTGCCCGGTGCCGCAAGGCCGGGGCGCTTGGTTGTCGTTGAAACGCGCTGCGTGCGGTGGCCTGTTGGGGTTGGCCTGTCTGGGCTCGGTGACGCTGCCGGCCAGGGCCGATGGTGTGGCGACGCAGTTGCCGGCCCAGGTGCACGGTTTCGATATCCCGGCCCAGCGCCTGTCCAGCGCGTTGATCGCCTTCGGCCAGCAGAGCGGCCTGCAGGTGACGGTCGATGCGCAGTGGCTGCGTAACCAGCAATCCAACCCGGTGCACGGCCAGTTCGACAGCCTCGGCGCCTTGTCGCTGCTGCTGTCGGGCAGTGGCATCACCTGGGACTACAACGACGGCGTCCTGAGCTTCCGCCTGCTCGGCGAGGCCAACAACGGCCAGCTGGAATTGCATGAAACCCTGGTCCTCGGCAACACCGAGGAAAACAGCTACCAGGGCGCCACGGTGATCAACCACAAGGCCGTGCAGAACTTCCCCGGTGCCAACGGCGATATCACCAAGCTGCTGCAGATGCACCCGGCGGTGCAGTTCAGTGGCGCCCAGCAGAGTTCGAACAACCCCGGGGAAATCGACCCGGCGGACATCAGCATCAACGGCGCCAAGTTCTGGCAGAACAACTTCATGATCGACGGCATCTCGATCAACAACGATCTTGATCCCGGTGCCCACGGCTATGGTGAAGCGCGGCGCTTCGACTCGGCGCCGAGCCGCTCCTACGGCATCGCCCTGGACGCCGACCTGCTGGAAGAGGTGAAGGTCTACGACAGCAACGTGCCAGCCGAGTACGGCGGCTTCAATGGCGGCGTGATCGACTCCATCACCCGTCGTCCGAGCAAGGATTTCCACGGCAAGATTTCCTACGGCATCAGCCGCTCGGAGTGGACCCGGTACCACATCAGCGAAGGCGACCAGGCCAGCTTCGACAACGCCAGCAACGAGCAGTACACCCCCGAGTTCGAGAAGACCACCCTGCGCGGCACCCTCGAAGGTCATCTGAACGACGACTTCGGCGCGATCTTCAGCTTCTCCCAGCGCCGCTCGACCATGCCGATGAACCTGTACCAGGACGGCTACGTCAGCCCCAACAACGACAGCCGGGAAGACCAGACCCGGCAGCTCGACAACTACATGCTCAAGACCTACTGGACGGTCAACGACCGCCTCAGCCTGGACGCCACGTTCCTCAGCGCCCCACAGGAAAACCGCCTGTTCCGCGAGAACTACCTCAACTCCGGTTTCACCAATATCAACGGCGGCAACCAAGGTGCATTGAAGGCAACCTGGGAAGGCGACAACGCCCGCTGGACCCACACCCTGGCCTACAACGACCTCTACAGCTCGCGCACCGGCAATGCCAACGACACCATCGCCTGGTATTACTCGCAGGCGAAGAACTGGGGCAAGCTGGAGAACAGCAACTCGCGCAGTGGCGAAGGCTCCTTCGGCGACCTCGACCAGACCCAGAGCAGCATCGACTACGACCTCAAGGTGGATTGGGAGTCGTTCCAGTTCGCCGGCGCCAGCCACTCGCTGACCACCGGCGTCGAGCTGCGCCGTACCGAGGCTACCTGGGAACGGGAAGAGCTCGGCCACGGCGTGACCGGGTTCAAGAGGGACAAGGTCGCCACCTGCGCCAACAACGACCCGTGGTGCTCGATCAGCCCACTCGAGGATGGCAATACCCGCCAGTGGTCGCACCAGTACACCGAATATGGCGCCGGCAAGCTGGAGCTGACGGAGACCGCCTGGGCCGTGTTCGCCCAGGACGCCATGCAGATCGGCAAGCTCGGCCTGCGCCCCGGCGTGCGTTTCGAAGGCGATGACTACATGGACCAGAAGACCGTTTCGCCACGCTTCGCCGGCGATTACGACTTCTTCGGCGACCGCAGTACCGTGCTGATCTTCGGCGCCAACCGCTACTACGGGCGCAACCTGTTCAAGTACCGCCTGAACGATGGCCGCCAGGCCTTCAACACCTTATATACCCGTGCCACCCAGACCAGCGAGTGGAAAGGCTCGAAGAACCTCAACAACACCCGTTTCGCCGGGCTCGATATTCCCTACGACGACGAGTTCACCCTGGGGCTCGAACAACGTTGGCTGGATACCGATTTCAACCTCAAGTACGTGCACCGCAGCGGCCACGACAAGATCGTCAAGGTCAACCGCCGGGTGCTCGCCCAGGACCCGCTGGACGGCTACGAATCCCTTTACACCCAGTACACCAACGAAGGCTCCAGCGAGAGCGACAACGTCAGCCTGACGGTCACGCCGATCGAGCCGATCCGCTTCCTCAACAGCTATACCAGCCTGCAACTGGTACTGGACTGGTCCCATTCCAAAGATGCCTACGGCAGCTATGAAAGCTCGATCGACCTCGAAGAGCTGAACGACTCCGATGTTATCTACGACGGTGAGCGCATCAGCTTCACCGAGCTGCCGCCGGACGATTTCAACCGGCCCTGGACGGTGCGCCTGAGCACCATCACCGAGATCCCCGAGTGGAACCTCACGGTGAGCAACTTCTTCCGCTACCGCGGTGCCTACGACCAGATCATCGATACCGGCAGGACCCAGGACATCGATGGCGAATCCCTGGCGGTCTACGACGTGGCATCGGTCAGCGCCGCACCGACCTGGGACCTGCGCGTGAAGTGGGAAATCCCTACCGCCCAGGACCAGGCGCTGTTCATGGCCGTCGACGTGACCAACGTCACCGACCAGGTCAACGAGATCGTTTCCAGCGGCTCCACCGCCCGTACCACCTACGAGATCGGCCGCCAGTACTGGCTCGAGGTCGGCTACCGCTTCTGAATTTCCTCACCGTGGAATGAACCTGATGAACAAGATCCTCGCGGGCCTGCTCGGCCCGCTGCTGCTCGGCGCCTGCGCATCGACCCAGGCGCCCGATACCGCGCTGCCCTGGGACACCGGG
>DQAA01000556.1 GCA_003523465.1 Pseudomonas sp. | reverse complement strand
CCATTCCCGCCGAAACCATCGACGCCGACACCCCGATCACGCGCCTGCTGCTGGCGTGCAAAGCCTACGACGCGGAAAAGGCCATCGCCGGCATCGCCCATCGCCTGGCCCCGGAGGCCGAGGTGATCCTGCTGCAGAACGGCCTCGGCAGCCAGGACGAGGTTGCCGCGCGCATTGCCCCGGCTCGCTGCATCTTCGCCTCCAGCACCGAAGGCGCCTTCCGCGAGAAAGACTGGCAGGTGAACTTCGCCGGCCACGGCTTCAACTGGCTCGGCGATCCGGCCAATCCCCTGGCCCCCGCCTGGCTCGATGACCTGGCCGATGCCGGCATTCCCCACGAGTGGACGCCTGACATCCTCACCCGCCTGTGGCGCAAGCTGGCCCTGAACTGCGCGATCAATCCGCTGACCGTACTCTACGATTGCCGCAATGGCGGTCTTGCCGATCATCAGTGCGAAGTCGCCACCCTGTGCGCCGAACTGGCCGAGCTGCTGCAGACCTGTGGCCAGCCCCAGGCCGCCGAAGCACTGGAAAGTGAAGTACACCGGGTGATCCAGGCCACCGCCGCGAACTACTCTTCCATGTACCAGGACGTACGCAACGGTCGCCGCACCGAGATCCACTACCTGCTCGGCCATGCCTGCCGCAGCGCGACCCGTCATGGCCAGCCGCTGCCGCACCTGGAACGGCTCTACAGGCGCCTGGTCGAACACCTGAACAGCCACGGATTGCCCAGCGACTGAGGGCAGCGTTACCCTGCCTCCTCACCCACAGGACCACGCCTTCACCATGCCCTTGCGCGAACGCCTGGAAAACCTGCCGGTCGGCCAGAAACTGCTGGCCGCCCTGCTGGTGCTGCTGATCACCATCCTGCTGGTGGCCAACCTGACCTTCATCAGCGCCGCCTACTGGATTTCCCAGGAGGCCATGGCCCCTCAAGCCCTGCAGACCATCGGTCGCCTGGTGTCCAACCCGCAGCTGGCGCAACAGGCCACCGACTCACCGGAAGCGGCCAACCGCCTGCTCGACGAACTGGACACCTACACCCCGCTGCGCGCCGCCGCGCTGTACGGCTCCGACGGCCGCTTGCTCGCGCAATTGCAGCACGGCGAGCCGATTACCCTGCCCAAGCGCTATCGCAACATCGAGAGCTGGCGCCTGACGGAATTTCGCAGCACCCAGCTGGTTCGCCTGCCTCGTGCCGGCAGCCCGCCCGGTCATCTGCTGCTGGTGGCCAGCAGCGAGCTGCCCACTGCGTTCTATACCGGTACCCTCACCGCCAGCCTGGGCATCCTGGTGTTCAGCGTGCTGCTGTGGATGATCATTGCCCGGCAGATCAAGCGCCTGATCACCCAGCCGATCTACCAGCTGGAGCAGTTGTCGCGGCAAGTCACCCGGGAAGAGAACTACGCCCTGCGCGCCCGCCCCGGCAACCACGACGAGATCGGCAGCCTGGCCGAGGCCTTCAACACCATGCTGTCGCGTATCGAGGCGCGGGAGCAGCAGCTCAAGCGTGCCCGTGACGAGTTCCAGCAGGCCTATGACCAGGCCCAGGGCCTGGCCGAGGAAACCCGCCACACCAACCGCAAGCTGGAACTGGAAGTACAGGTGCGCGGCAAGATCGAGCGCAAGCTGACCGGTTTCCAGAACTACCTCAACAGCATCATCGACTCCATGCCCTCGGCGCTGATCGCCCTCGACGAGCAGCTCTACGTCACCCAGTGGAACCAGGAGGCCAGCAGCCTCTCCGGCACGCCGCTGGACGAGGCGCTGAACCAGCCGATCTTCCTCGCCTTCGAACCGCTCAAGCCATTTCTGCCGCAGCTCAAGGAAAGCGTCGAGAAGCACCGCGTGGCGAAGATCGAACGGGTCACCTGGACCCGCGACGACGATGCCCGCCACTACGCCCTGACCTTCTACCCGCTGATGGGCGGCGGCGGCCGTGGCGTGGTGATCCGTATCGACGACATCACCCAGCGCCTGTCCCTGGAAGAAATGATGGTGCAGTCGGAGAAAATGCTCTCGGTCGGCGGCCTGGCTGCGGGCATGGCCCACGAGATCAACAACCCGCTGGGCGCCATCCTGCACAACGTGCAGAACATCCGCCGGCGACTGTCGCCGGACCTGCCGAAGAACCTCGAGGCTGCCAGCGAGACCGGGATCGACCTGTCCACGGTCAATCACTACCTGGACGAGCGCCAGGTCCCGCAGTTGCTCGACGGCATCCAGCAAGCCGGCGCGCGGGCGGCGAAGATCGTCACCCACATGCTCAGCTTCAGCCGTCGCAGCAACCGGCAGATGGCCCCCTGCGACCTCCCGGCGCTGATCGACCAGGCGGTGGAGATCGCCGGCAACGACTTCGACCTGGCGATCGGGTTCGACTTCAAGGGCCAGGCGATCGTCCGTCAGTTCGACCCTGCGCTCGGCCCGGTGCCCGGCACCGCCAACGAACTGGAGCAGGTCCTGCTCAATCTGCTGAAGAACGCGGCCCAGGCCATTCACCTGCGCGAGGACGATCGCGAGCCGGGGCGGATCACCCTGCGCACCCGACTGAGCCCGCCGTGGGCGGAAATCCAGGTCGAGGACAACGGCATCGGCATGCCCGAGGCGGTACGCAAGCGCACTTTCGAACCGTTCTTCACCACCAAGGAAATCGGCCAGGGCACGGGCCTTGGCCTGTCGGTGTCGTATTTCATCATCACCAACAACCACAAGGGCCAGATGGAAGTGCAGTCGAGTCCGGGCCAGGGCACCTGCTTCACCCTGCGCCTGCCCCTCGTCTCCACGCCCCTGCCCGCCTCACGCAAACTGGAGTCATGAATCATGGGTTTCCGCCTGTCGAAGATCTACACCCGCACCGGCGACAAGGGCGAAACCGGCCTTGGCGATGGCCGCCGGGTGCCCAAGGACCATCCACGCGTCGAGGCGATCGGCGAGGTGGATACGCTGAACAGCCAGCTGGGCTTGCTGCTGGCGGGGTTGGCGTCGGAGGGGCTGGATGAACTGATCGACGTGCTGGCGCCTTGTCAGCATCGGCTGTTCGACCTGGGCGGCGAGCTGGCGATGCCGAGTTATCAGGCGTTGAATACCGCGGAAGTGGAGCGGCTGGAGGTGGCGATCGACCGCTGGAACGAGGAGTTGGGGCCGCTGGAGAATTTCATTCTGCCCGGGGGCTCGGCGCTGGTAGCACAGGCCCATGTGTGCCGGAGCCTGGCACGGAGTGCGGAGCGGCGGTGTCAGCAGTTGAATGCGCTGGAGCCGTTGGAGGGGGTTGGGTTGGCGTATATCAACCGGCTGTCGGACTTGTTGTTCGTGGCAGCGCGCTTGATTGCCCGGCGCCAGGGGATCGGCGAGATTCTCTGGCAGGCTGCCGCAAAACCCTGAAGCGGAAGCCGGATCCTGACAACATTTTTGCCCTTACCGGCCTAATCGCTGGCAAGCCAGC
>DQAA01000313.1:3728-4827 GCA_003523465.1 Pseudomonas sp. | reverse complement strand
GAGGCGCTGAACCAGCACCTGGGCCGCACCCTGAACCTGAGCATCGAGCTGATCCGCCCCGAGCAGGAAACCCCGGCCCAGGCCGCGGCCCGCAAGCGCGCCAACCGGCAGCGCGAGGCAGAAGAGTCGATCGAGAACGACCCGTTCATCCAGCAGATGATCCAGAAGTTCGGTGCCAGCGTGCGCCACGATACTATTGAACCTGTCGACGCCCTGGTGACCCAAGGCGAATAACCGGATATCCAGCGCCACGCCCCGTGCGTGGTGTGTCAAACAACTACCGAGGTGATTTCTCATGATGAAAGGTGGCATGGCCGGCCTGATGAAGCAGGCGCAGCAGATGCAGGAAAAGATGGCCAAGATGCAGGAAGAACTGGCCAACGCCGAAGTGACCGGTCAATCCGGCGCCGGTCTGGTCAGCGTGGTCATGACCGGCCGTCATGACGTCAAGCGCATCAGCCTGGACGACAGCCTGATGCAGGAAGACAAGGAAGTGCTGGAAGACCTGATCGCCGCCGCCGTCAACGACGCGGTACGCAAGGTCGAGCAGAACAGCCAGGAAAAAATGGGCGGCATGACCGCTGGCATGCAGCTGCCGCCTGGCTTCAAGATGCCTTTCTAAGACAGCATCTGCTTTACCCACGGTGGGAGCACGGCCGCGAGGTCGTCGCTCCCATCGTCGTTTCTCCCCATTCGATGATTTGCCGGGCCTTTTACCATGAGCTTCAGTCCCCTGATTCGCCAGTTGATCGACGCCCTGCGCACCTTGCCGGGCGTGGGTCAGAAAACCGCCCAGCGCATGGCCTTGCAGCTGCTGGAGCGCGACCGCAGCGGCGGCACGCGCCTGGCCGAAGCGCTGACCAGGGCCATGGACGGGGTCGGCCATTGCCGCCAGTGCCGCACCCTGACCGAGCAGGAGCTGTGCCCGCAGTGTTCCGATCCACGGCGTGACGACACCCTGCTATGCGTGGTGGAAGGGCCGATGGATGTGTATGCGGTGGAGCAGACCGGCTATCGCGGGCGCTACTTCGTGCTCAAGGGGCATCTGTCGCCGCTGGATGGCCTGGGGCCCGAGGCGATCGGGATTCCGCAACTGATG
>DQAA01000313.1:3515-3721 GCA_003523465.1 Pseudomonas sp. | reverse complement strand
CCGACGGTGGAAGGCGAGGCGACGGCGCATTACATCGCGCAGTTGCTGGCGGACAAGGGGCTGGTGGCCTCGCGGATCGCCCATGGGGTGCCACTGGGTGGGGAGTTGGAACTGGTGGATGGCGGGACCTTGGCTCACTCCTTTGCCGGGCGTAAACCAATCTCCCTCTGAATCTTGTGCTGTTCTTCAGGGCCTCATCGCTGGCA
>DQAA01000313.1:0-3443 GCA_003523465.1 Pseudomonas sp. | reverse complement strand
CGATAGGGCCCTCAAGCCGATCAGTATTCGCTGAGCGAAAACTCGGTCAGGCAGAACGTCTCAACCTGCGCATCCCGCAATTTCTGCGATCCACCCAGCTCCGGCAGGTCGATGATCGCCGCCGCTTCATACACCGCCGCGCCCATCCGCCGCACCAGGCTCGCCGCTGCCAGCAGGGTCCCGCCGGTGGCGATCAGGTCATCGAAGATCAGCACCTGGTCGCCTTCGCACAAACTGTCCGCATGCACTTCCAGGAACGCTTCGCCGTACTCGGTCTGGTAGCCCTGGCTGAGCACGTCCGCCGGCAGCTTGCCCTGTTTGCGGAACAGGATCAGCGGCTTGTTCAGCTC
The DNA here is from genome assembly GCA_003523465.1 of Pseudomonas sp. Classification (GTDB taxonomy): domain Bacteria; phylum Pseudomonadota; class Gammaproteobacteria; order Pseudomonadales; family Pseudomonadaceae; genus Aquipseudomonas. Next base: position 3,093 of record DQAA01000313.1, on the reverse strand, counting down.
ATGGGCAATGATCGAGCCGATCAGGAAGCCACGGGCATCCATTGCGCCGATATGGCTGAATTCGGCTTCGACATAGCGCTCGATGAATTGGTCCATGACATGGCGCAGCCCGCGAGGCGACTGGAACAGCGGGGTGATGTCACGGAAGATCACGCCGGGCTTGGGGAAGTCCACGACCGGGCGGATGAGGGATTTGAGGTCAAAGCTTTCGCTTGGCATGGGGCGGGTATCCTGATGGGCAAAACGCCCGCCAGTATACCCGTTTGCGAGGGGATCAGACTTCCAGTGCACCACCGGCCAGGGCGCAGAGCTGGATCGGGTCGACGATCCNNCCTTGCCTTCGGCCTCGATCAGGCCGTTCTGCTGGAACCGGGTGAACACGCGGGACACGGTTTCCACCGCCAGGCCCAGGTAGTTGCCGATCTCGTTGCGCGACATGCTCAGGCGGAACTGGTTGGCCGAATAACCCCGGGCCCGGAAGCGCGCGGAGAGGTTGACCAGGAAGGTGGCGATCCGTTCGTCGGCGGTTTTCTTCGAGAGCAGCAGCATCATTTGCTGGTCGTCGCGAATCTCCCGGCTCATCACCCGCATCAGCTGGCGACGCAGTTGCGGCAGTTGCACCGACAACTCGTCCAGGCGCTCGAAGGGAATCTCGCAGACCGAGGTGGTTTCCTGGGCCTGGGCCGAGACCGGGTAGGCTTCGGTGTCCATGCCGGACAACCCGACCAGCTCGCTCGGCAGGTGGAAGCCGGTGATCTGCTCTTCGCCGCCATCGCTCAGGCTGAAGGTTTTCAGGGCGCCGGAGCGCACCGCGTAGACAGAGCCAAAGTTGTCACCCTGCCGGAACAGAAACTCGCCTTTTTTCAGCGGTCGCCCGCGTTTGACGATTTCATCCAGTGCATCCATGTCTTCCAGATTCAGTGACAGAGGCAGGCACAGGGGCGCCAGGCTGCAATCCTTGCAATGGGCCTGGTTGTGAGGGCGCAGTTTAACTGGCTCAGACATTTCATCGATCCTTGTGGGAAAGCACACATAGAACACAAGGGTAACTCAGCCGGGCTACGGGAAGCCAGCTTGCTCTGTTTTAGGGCGCTTTCCGCTCAAGTTCGCGGTTCTGGCGCCGATAAAATGTCATGGATCTCTCACCCCAGGCAGGCCACGCCATGCTGACCGTCGATATCAAAAGCACTCGCCAGGCCATCCTTGCCAACCAGGCCGAAACCCACGCCAGGCAGGCTGAAGAGGCCCGCCAGGGCGGTTCCGTGGCGTCCGAGGGGGTCAAGGTGAACCTGTCCCTCAAGGGCCTGGAAGTCGCCAGCAAACAGCAGGGCGATGCCGATATCGACGAGAGCGGACTGCCCGAGTCCGTTCGTCAGTTGCTCAAGATGATTCGCAAACTGCAGAAGGAACTGGCCGAGGCCAACCGCCAGCTCCAGGCGTTGATGCAGGATCGTTCCCTCGATCCGGTTGAAATGCTGAAGAAAACCGCGGCCCTGCAGGCCAGGGTCAGCGCCTTGTCCGCCTCGCTGAACACCGTCAACTTCGGCCTGGTACGGGCCATGAGCCAGGCCAACCTGACCCCCGATCAGGTCGGCAAGGCGATGAAGCTGCTGGCCTAGATCACCCGCGAGAAACGCTGGCGGTTGGTCAGGTCCAGGTACGCGTCGAACACCATGCACACCGAACGCACCAGCAGGCGGCCGGCCGGCAGCACGCTGATGCCGTCGCTGCGCAGTTCGATCAGACCATCCTTGGCCATGCCTTCCAGCGCCGGCCACAGGTCCTTGAAGTAGCCGTAGAAGTCGATGGTGAAGGCCTGTTCGATGCGCTCGAAATCCAGCTCGAAGTGACAGATCAGGTCCTGGATCACCGCCCGGCGCACGCGATCGTCCTGGTTGCAGATCAGCCCGCGGCTGGTGGCCAGTTGCGCGGCATCGAGGGCGTTCTGGTATTCGGCCAGGTCGCTGCTGTTCTGGCAGTAGAGGTCGCCGATCTGGCTGATGGACGACACGCCCAGGCCGATCAGGTCGCAGTGACCGTGGGTGGTGTAGCCCTGGAAGTTGCGCTGCAGGGTGCCTTCTTCCTGGGCGATGGCCAGCTCGTCGTCGGGCAGGGCGAAGTGGTCCATGCCGATGTAGCGGTAGCCGGCCTTGGTCAGTTGTTCGATGGTGTTGTGCAGCATTTCCAGCTTGGCCGCCGGTGCCGGCAGGTCGCTGCTGTCGATGCGCCGCTGGGGCATGAAGCGCTCCGGAAGGTGCGCATAGTTGAACACCGAGAGGCGATCCGGCTGCAGCTTGATGACTTCTTCGACGGTGCGGGCGAAGCCTTCCGGGGTCTGCTTGGGCAGGCCGTAGATCAGGTCGAGGTTGATCGAGCGGAACTGCAGGGTACGCGCCGCTTCGATGATGGTGCGGGTCTGTTCCAGGCTTTGCAGGCGGTTGATCGCCCGCTGCACGGCCGGGTCGAGGTCCTGCACGCCGAGGCTGACGCGGTTGAAGCCCAGCTCGCGGAGCAGGCCCATGGTCGACCAGTCGGCCTCGCGGGGGTCGATCTCGATGCCGTAGTCGCCGGAGTCGTCGTCCAGCAGGTTGAAGTGCTGGCGCAGGTGGGCCATCAGCTCGCGCAGTTCGACGTGGCTGAGGAAGGTCGGGGTGCCGCCGCCGAAGTGCAGTTGCTCGACCGTCTGCCCGGGGTCGAGGTGGCAGGCGATCAGCTGGATTTCCTGTTGCAGGCGTTGCAGGTACGGCTGGGCGCGGGCGCGGTCCTTGGTGATGACCTTGTTGCAGGCGCAGTAGTAGCAAATGTTGGCGCAGAACGGCACATGGACGTAGAGGGAGAGCGGACGCGCCGCGCGGCGGCTGTCACGCAGGGCGTGGAGGAGGTCGAAGGAACCGGTCTCGCTGTGCAGTTGCACTGCGGTCGGATAGGAGGTGTAGCGCGGGCCGGCCAGATCGTAACGGCGGATCAGGTCAGAGTCCCATTGGAGGGCGTCGTGCATGGTGGCAGTCCCAGGAATTGCGGCAGTGTCCGGAGTCTAGGGAGCCCCACGTAAATCGGTGTTGATTTGCATCAAACCCGCCGTCAGTGACCCAT
>DQAA01000641.1 GCA_003523465.1 Pseudomonas sp. | reverse complement strand
CAGGACGATGATCTCCACGCCGATGCCCGGTGCCACCGAGATCGCAGGCGCAGTCAAGGCGCCGGCCAGGGTGCCGAGCACGGTGCCGAGGACGAACACCAGGGTGAATACCCGGCGCACGTTGACGCCCATGGCCTGGGCCACTTCGCGGTCATGGATCACCGCGCGCAGGACCTTGCCCTGGTGGGTGCGCTCCAGCCACAGCCACAGCGACAGGCCGAGCACCAGCGACACGCCGACCAGCATCAGGTCGTAGTTGGAGACCTTGAGCCCGGCCAGCACGCTGCGGCCCATTTCCGCGTAGGGCTGGTAGGCGAAGTACGGGTTGACGCCCCAGATCATCTTCATGGCGTCCTCGAGGATCAGCAGCAGCGCGTAGGTGATGATCACCATCAGCACTTCGTCGCGGCCGTACATGAAGCGCAGCAGGCCGCGCTCGATCAGCAGGCCGACGATCAGGCCGGCGGCCAGCGCACAGCCGAGCATCATCAGGTAGCCGACCCAGACCGGGCCGATACCGTTGTTGAAATACCAGCCCACCAGCGAGGCGGCGGCATAGGCGCCGATGGCATAGAAGCTGCCGTGGGCCATGTTGAGAATGCGCATGACACCGTAGATGACGGTGAGCCCCGCCGCGACCAGAAACAGCCACGAGGCATAGATGGCGCCGTCGATCAGCACCGCATAAAGACTCATCATTTCGATCCTGCCTTTGGCAAGCGTGGCGGCGGCGCGAAGCCGCTCGCCACAGGTAGAAGTGCTAACCGATCAGTTGCACTGCGCGCCCGGGAAACCGGCCTTGATCCAGTCGTGGGCGGTGGTGCCGTCCGGCGGGGTCACGCATTCGCCGGCGAAGGCGATGACGTTCTGCACGCTGCCCTTCTTGCTGGCGGCGTCGTAGTGGTACTCGCCGTAGGAGATACCCTGCATCGCCTGGTGACCGCCAGCGCGGGCCATCTGCACGGTGCCGGAGACCGACTCGAAGGTGGCGCCCTTCATGGCCTTGGCCATTTCCTGCGGGGCCGGGATCTTGCCGGCTTCGCTGCCGGCGTTTTCCGCGGCGAACTTCAGGCCGAGGATGGCCTGGGCCATCTTGCTCGCCGGGTAGGTCGGCGAGGATTTGTAGGCGGCCTTGTACTGGGTGGTGAACCAGGTGTTCAGGGCGTTCTCCGGAGCGAAGGCACCGAACGGACCGCGGCCGCCGATGATCATGCCGTTGGGCGCCTGGTCCTTGTAGCGCTCCAGGGCCGACTCGCCGCAGGTCAGCACGGCGGTGGCGTCTTCCAGCAGGCCGCGGGAGTTGGCTTGCAGTACCAGGGCCTCCATGTCGCCGCCCCAGAAGCTGGAGTGGATGATGTCCGGACGCTTCACCGACAGCGCCGAGATTTCCGCGCCGTACTGGCCCTGGAAGACCTTGGGCATCTGCGATTCGACCACCTGGCTTTTCGGCATGACCTGGGCCATGGACAGGGTGAAGTCGCTCCAGCTGTCCTGGCCCCAGGCGTAGTTCTGCTGGATGCCGCCGACGCGCACGGCGTCCGGACGGGTCTTGGCCAGGTAGCGGGCGGCGCCGATGTTGTCGACGGCGGCGTCGAGGCTGGTGCGGAAGACGAATTGCGGGGTCTTGTCCTCGGTGAACAGCTGGGAGGTACCGCAATCGTAGAAGACCGTCATGGCGCCCAGTTCCTCGGCTACCGGGGCGATCGCCAGGCAGTCGCCGGAAGAGATATAGCCGACCACCGCATCGACTTTCTGGCGCTGCACCAGGTTGCGGAATTCCTCGACCTGCTTCGCCGCGCCGCCGGCCTCGTCGATGATCACCATCTCGATCTCGGCGCCATTGATGCCGAGCTTGTCGTAGGGCGCGGGCAGCTTGCCCTGGTTGAGGCCTTCCACCAGTACCTTGGCGGCATTGGCCGACGGTTCGCCGAACGGGCCGGCGGCCGGGCCGGAGAGGAAGGTCACCACGCCGATACGGAACTTGCCGTTCTCGGCGGCGACGGCCGCGCCGTTGAAGCCGGCGGCCGCGATGGCCAGGGCCAGTGGCAGGGGCTTGCAGTGTTGCTGGAGGCGTTTCTTGTAGTTATTCATGGCGTTTCCATTGCGGGTTTGACGGGCTAAGGGGCATGCCCCTCGGGATTACGGATCTGTTGTGCGAGACGACGTGCGCGAGTCGCGGGATCGGGTTGCAGTTCTTCTGCGGAATACAGCTGCCAGTCGCCGAGCATCAGCTGGGCTGGCGGGTAGTCGTGGTTGGGCACCGGGGTGCCGACGGCCTGGGTCTGCTGGATCTGGTGGGTCAGCGGGTCGATGCGCGAGACGAAGCCCGGCGGGTCTTCCGGCAGGGCGATTTCCAGGCCTTCGAGGGCACGGATCAGCGATTCGGTATCGGTGGCGCCGCCGGCCTTCTGGCTGGCCTTGGCCAGGACCATCACCCCGGTGTAGGCGCCCTGGGCGGCATAGGTCGGGAAGCGCCCGGTGAGGGTGTGGAAGCGCTCGACGAAGGCGCGGTTGCGCGGCGTCTTCGGGAAGTTGTTGTGGTGCCGGGCCGAGAGAATCAGCCCCGGCGGCGCCTTGTCGCCGAGGGAGACGAGGAAGTCGTAGTTGCCGCCGGTATCGAAGTTGGCCAGCCGCGAGCTTTCGAACAGCCGGGTGCCGGCGGCCTGCTTGACGAAGGCATGGAAATCGCCGCCCCACAGAGCCGAGACGATGATGTCCGGNNCGGCGATATAGGCCGAATAGTCCGGCTCGTAGAGGCGCGGCCACAGTTCGGTGACGTCATCGAACTTCACCCCTTGCTGGCGCAGGGCTTCGTGCAGGTCGTCGCGGGAGACGTGGCCGTATTCGTAGTCGGGGCCGATGAAGGCCAGGCGCTTCCAGCCGGTCTTGCCTTGCAGGTCCTTGAGGTAGCGGGCGCCGGCGGCCATGGAGGTCCAGGTGTCGTTGGTCACCCGGAAGTAGTAGCGGTGGCCGTTTTCCTGGGTCATGCGCGAGGAAGCGTGGTCGGTGCCGATCATCAGCACCTTCTCTTCCCGGGCCAGCTGGCTCACGGCGATGGCTACACCGGAAGAGACCATGCCGCACAGCACCTGCACCCCGTCCTTGCGAATGAAGGCCCGGGCCAGGCCGGTGCCGTAGGAGGCCTTGGACTGGTCGTCGTCGATGATCACGCGCATCCGTGGTACCTGCTCGCCGGCTTCGCGCTGGCTTTGCAGTTCGCTCAGGGCCACCTGGATGCCGGCGATGCTGTCCTGGCCGTAGATCGCCGCGCGCTCGGTCATCGGGTACAGGCAGCCGAGGGTCAGGTCGGCCTGTGACGCCGCGGCGCCCAGCTCGACCCGTCCGGCATTGGCCGTGCAGGC
>DQAA01000640.1 GCA_003523465.1 Pseudomonas sp. | reverse complement strand
CACCGGCGATGTGGACGGCCCGATCGACCGCCTGCCCGGCCTGCAACGCCGGGTGGTGAAAAACCACGAAGCCCTGGCCGAACGCATCGTCGCCCACGGCGACGCCAATGGCCTGGACTGGACCGTGGCGCGCAGCTTTACCGTCGACCACTCGTTCTCCATTCCCCACCAGTTGGTGGTGCAGCCGGCCGAGCAACTGATGGGCAAGACCCTGCCGAGCATCCCGGTGTACCTGGCCTGTGGCGTCGATCCCTACATCTCGCTGCAACGCTCGGCCGACCTGGGCCGGCAGATCCGCGCGGCGGTGGAATCCTTCGACGCCGACGAGCGCGTGGTGATCATCGGCAGCGGCGGTATCAGCCACTGGGTCGGCACGGCCGAGATGGGCAAGGTCGCCGAGGACTTCGACCGCGAGATTCTCCAGCAGGGCGTGAACGGCGATCTCGCCGGGCTCTGCGCCTGGAGCGATGAGGAAATCCTCCGTCGGGCCGGAAACGGTGCCATGGAAATCCGCAATTTCGCCTGCGCCATGGCCGCGCTGGAACAGCCCGTGGGCGAGGTCATCGCCTATGAGGCGGTGCCGGCCTGGGTCACCGGCCTGGGCTTCGTGCAACTCAAGGAGGCCCGAGCATGAGCCGCGTATTGCTGTGCCAGCGCGACGAGCTGGCCCCCGGTGAACTGAAGAAGGTCGAGCGCGCCGAGGGCGATGCCATCTGCGTCTACAACCTGGGTGGCACCTTCTACGCCACCACCGACATGTGCACCCACGCCACCGCCTCCCTGGCCGAGGGCGACCTGGAAGACGACCTGATCACCTGCCCGGTGCACTGGGGCCAGTTCCATATCCCCACGGGCCAGGCGGTGACCTTCCCCTGCGAGCGGCACCTGCGCACCTACAAGATCATCGTCACCGACCGCGAAGTGTTCGCCGATGTGGCGCTGGAAGCCGACGAAGCCCTGGCCGCGGCGCAAAGCCCGGTCTGATAACCGCATGCCTGTGAGTTGAACCATGGATAACAATAAGCACATTCCGCTCAGGACCATCGAATCGACCCCCGCGCTGGGCAACCTCGACCGCATCTGCGATATGGAGGAGGGCCGGCTGTCGGGCAAGGTGTTCTGGGACCAGGCCATCTACGAGCAGGAGCTGGAGAAGATTTTCGCCCGCTGCTGGCTGTTCGTTGCCCACGAATCGCAACTGCCGAAATTCGGCGACTACCTGACCACCTCCATGGGCGAGGACGAAGTGCTGGTGGTGCGGCAGAAGGATGCCTCGCTCAAGGTCTTCCTCAATTCCTGCCCGCACCGTGGCAACAAGGTCTGCTTCGCCGAGGCCGGCAATGCCCGGGGCTTCATCTGCAACTACCACGGCTGGTCGTTCGGCGCCGACGGTGGCCGCCTGATGGGCATGCACGAGTCCAAGTGCTACGAGGAAAGCAACTTCGACAAGTCGAAGCACGGCCTGCGCGAGGCCCGGGTCGCCACCTATAAAGGCCTGGTCTTCGCCACCTTCGCCGCCGATGCACCGACCCTGGAGGACTACCTCGGGCCGATGACCTGGTACATGGACGTCATGCTCGACATGGACGAGGGCGGCAGCGAGTTCGTTGGCGGCTGTATCCGTTCCACCATCGACTGCAACTGGAAGATCGCCGCGGAAAACTTCGTCGGCGACATCCTTCACGGCGGCTGGACCCACGACTCGGCGGCCAAGGCCATGCTCGGCGGGCCGGTGGCCAATGTCGGCGAGCTGGAGGAATCCTACTCGGTGAACTGGAACGGCCACGGCTACGAGTTCGCCACCGACGTGGTGGGCAATGCCGCGACCCTCGGCGAGCGCGATATCAACAAGTACCTGCACGTGCTGCGGCCCAAGGTGGCCGAGCGTCTGGGCGAATTCCGCTCGAAGCTGATCGGCGCGATTTCGTCGTTCACCGTGTTCCCCAACTTCTCCTTCCTGCCGGGGCAGAACACCGTGCGCATCTGGCAGCCACGGGGGCCGCACAAGATCGAGCTGTTCACCTGGGTGATCGTCAACAAGAACGCACCGCAGGACATCAAGGACAAATGGCGGCGCGGCGCGATGATGACCTTCTCGCCCACCGGCGTGTTCGAGATGGACGACGGCGAGAACTGGGAATACTGCACCAAGACCGCCAAGGGCGTGGTCACCCGCTACCAGGACCTGTACGTCGGTCTTGGCATGCACACCCGCCTGGAAGACAGCGACCTGCCGGGCAACGTCTTCAAGGGCCAGCTCAACGAATGCAACGCGCGGGCGTTCTACCAGCGCTGGAAGGACCTGCTGCAAGCGCCGACCTGGGCCGATGTCCCGGACCGCAACGGCAAGCTGCGCTGAGGAGAACGAAATGAACCAACCACAACTGTCCTTCGAGGAAAGCCGCCGGGTCGAGCAGTTCCTGCTGCGCGAGGCGCGCTTGCTGGACGACGAATGCTGGGATGACTGGCTGCAGACCTTGAGCGAGGCGATCCACTACTGGATGCCGGGCATCGAGAACCGTCGCCGCGAAGACAAATCCGGGCCCTACACCCTGGAGCACATGGCCTTTTTCGACGATGGGATTCGCGAGTTGCAACGCCGGGTGGCGCGCTTCAAGCAGCCTTCGGCCTGGGCCGAGAACCCGCCGACGCGCAACGTGCACCTGGTCAGCAACATCGAGGTGTATGCCGGGGATGAGGCGGGGGAGTACCGGGCCTATTCCTGCTTTATCAACGTGCGCAGCCGCGGGCTGGACGAGCAGTCGCAGATCACCGGGCGGCGCGAGGATGTGCTGCGGATCGAGGCGGACGGCTTGAAGCTGCTCAAGCGCAAGATCCTGATCCCCAACGCGATGTTGCTGTGCAAGAACATCAATACCTTCCTGTAGGCACAACACATCCCCTGTGGGAGCGGGTTCAC
>DQAA01000635.1 GCA_003523465.1 Pseudomonas sp. | reverse complement strand
GTCGCCGCGAAGCCCGCACCGCCACCACCCCCGGCGGCCCCCGCGGTCAACGTGGCCGCATTGGAGAACGGCTATATCGCCGCCCTGCATGCGGAACTGGAGAAGTACAAGCAATACCCGCGGGGCCGCGAGGCCTCGCTGCAACGTCCGGAAGGCAACGTCGTGGTCTGGCTGTTGATCGACCGGAAAGGAACCGTGCTCGACTCAGGGATCGAGAAGAAGGCCGCGAACATGCTGCTCAACAAGGCAGCGCAAACCAGTCTGCGCCGGATCGAGCAAGTAAGGCCTTTCCCCGATGCCGTATTCGAGGGCAGGGATAAGTACCGTTTTATCGCGACGCTTGTTTACAACATAGAAAACTAGGTTCCACGCAAAAGTTGCCCACCGACGCCCCGCCCCTGGCGTCGCGTGAGCGGCTGCGCGCGCGAAACCACAAACCTGTCTTCAACAAGAACCTGATTCGCATATATGGGAGGGAAGCTCGGTGAAACTCGATAGGCTGTTCGTCATGATGTTGGCTGTGGGTTGCGGCAGTTGGACTGCCTCGGCCCTGGCGGAAGATTCCGTGGATATCGGTAACGTGAACGTGACCGGCCAGACCGTCGGTAACGGTCAGATGGTCCAGGAGGAAGCGGCCAAGTCCCGCTCCACCGTAACCAAGGAAGCCCTGGAAAAAATGTCGCCGACCGGCAACGGTATCGACAAGTTGAAATACACCCCCGGCGTCAACGTCTCCAGCGACGACAGCTCCGGCCTGTCGGGCTTCAGCTTCACCATGCGCGGCATGAAGTCCGACCAGATCGGCATGACCATGGACGGCGTACCGATCAACGACTCGGGCAACTACGAGGTCTACCCGAACCTGCTCGGCGACCCCGAGAACCTTCAGGAAATCTTCGTCACCCAGGGCTCTTCCGAACTGGATGCCCCGCATATCGGTTCCAGCGGCGGCAATATCGGCCTGGTCTCCATGACCCCGACCAAGGACGCCGGTGCGTTCTTCAAGCAGACCATTGGCAGCAATAACCTGACCAAGACGTTCGTCCGTTTGAATACCGGCGAATACAACGGCCTGAGCAACTATATTTCCGCGTCGAAGACCAACAGCGACAAGTGGAAAGGCAAGGGCGACCTGGATGCCGAGAAGTTCGAACTGAACAGCCTGTTCAAGTTCGGCGAAGGCAACTCCATCAACGGCATCGTCAAGTACCACAAGCAGGAAAACTACAACTACGTTTCCCCGAGCCTGGCGCAGTACAAGTCGGACCACGACTACGATTTCCCCAACGAGCCGACCTACAACCCGACTACCGGCAAGCTCACCACCGCCAGCTACAAGACCAGCCTCAACCCGTTCGAAACCCTGACCGCCTCGGTGACCAGCCGCTGGCAGTTGCGCGATGACCTGCAACTGACCGTCGCGCCTTACTACTACTGGGCCAACGGCGGCAGCTACCGCGCCTTCGGCTCGCCGGCCACCCTTACCCGGACCACCAACAGCTCCGGCAACTACGACCTGAGCAACCTCAAGACCACCGCCCAGTACAACGCCGATGGCGATCCGGTCAGCGGCCGCTACTACCGTCCGTCCTGGACCGAAACCTGGCGCCCAGGCATCAACACCAAGCTGAGCTGGGCGTTCAACGACGAGCACACCATCGACGTCGGCTACTGGTACGAACGCGCCCGCCAGCGCCAGACCCAGCCGTTCGTGTCCCTCGAAGCCGATGGCAGCCCGACCGACATCTGGGCCAACTACGAAGGCTCCAACCAGGCCCGCGACGCCAATGGCAACGTGATCCAGGGCCGCAACTACTTCACCGTCACCCCGGTGCACAAGCTGTTCATCCAGGACACCTGGAGCGCCACGCCTGACCTGACCCTGACCGCCGGCCTTGCCTACGAGCATTCCAGCCGCGACGGCGACATGAAGGCGAGCCTCTACGACACCCCTGAGAAACGCGACAAGACCTACCGCGAGTTCCTCCCGAGCTTCAGCGCGCGCTACCAGGTCAACGAAGAAAACCAGGCGTTCTACAACGTCACCCGCAACATGCGCACGCCGCCGAACTACGTGCTCTACAACACCGGCGACTCGATCAGCCTCAAGCCCGAGCTGAGCTGGAACCAGGAGCTCGGCTGGCGCTACGCGACCGACGACATGGCGCTGTCGGCCACCCTGTTCTATCTCAAGTTCAAGGACCGCCAGGTCTCGAGCCGCGACGAAGTCACCGGCGACTACCTGATGCTCAACGTCGGCGAAGTCGAGAACCGTGGCCTGGAACTGGAGTTCAGCGGCCTGCTGCCGCACAACTTCAACTACTACGCCTCGTACACCTACACCGAAGCCGAGCAGCAGAACGACACGCTCTACTACGGCGTCTACGTGCCAACCAAGGGCAAGCAGATCGCCGGCGTACCGAAGAACATGTTCAACCTGAGCCTGGGCTACGACGACGGGCGCTTCTACGGCAACGTCATCGGCAAGTTCGTCGACAACCAGTACGGCGACCTGACCAACGACCAGAGCATCCCGCACTACACCACCGTGGACATGAACATCGGCTACCGCCTGCCGGTGAACAAGAACTACATGAAGGACGCCACCGTACGCCTGTCGCTGAACAACGTGTTCAACCGCGAGTACCTCTCCGGTGTGCAGACCACGGTCTTCAACTCCACCCGCTACAACGGCACCGGCTCGGCCTTCGCTGGCGCGCAGACGCCGTACTACACCATCGGCGAAGAGCAGACCGTCGCGCTCTCCGTGGAAGCCAACTTCTAACCCTGAACCGGTCCCGGCCTCGCGCCGGGACCGGCCTTGCCCGACACCCGAGGTAACCCGCAATGAACATGGACCTGCTCCACGACATCACCTTCTACATCATGTACGGCGCCGCCGCCCTGGCCGCCTTCGTGGTGGTGGAACGGGGGATCTTCTTCGCCTACAACCTGCGCAAGGCCCGCGGCCTGGAAGCGGCGCTGCACAAGAAAGTCCGCCACTTCGACGACCTCCCCGCCGACCTGCGCCAACGCGACAGCCTGCCCCTCGAACTGCTGCGCCAGCTGTTCGAAGGCCGCGGCCACCTGAATTCCCACAACGAGCTGGAAGACCTCGGCCAGGCCATCTACATCTCCATGCGCGGCAAGCTGTCCCATGGCCTGTGGATCCTCGAAGCCGTGGTCGCCGGCGCGCCGCTGCTCGGCCTGCTGGGCACCATCCTCGGCATCATCGACACCTTCAAGGCCCTCGCCGAAGCCGGTGTTTCCGACCCGGGCGAAGTCTCCCGCGGCATCGGTACCGCGCTGTACGCCACCGCCCTGGGTATCGCCATCGCCCTGGTCGGCCTGGTGTTCAACAACCACCTGCAGGACCGCCTGGAACTGATCAACGACCACCTCAAGATGCTCCTGCTGCGCGCCGGCATGGGTACCCCGTTCGCCAGCAAACCGGTCGCCGCCACCGCCACCAACCTGCAAACCGCCTGACCGGCCGGGGTCCTTCATGTCGTCTTTCGCTCCACGCCGTTTGTCCCTGCTGCTGGCCGCCATGTTCATGGCCAGCGGCTGCCAGAAAGCCGCCGAGCCGGTGCAGGTGAACATCGCCGCCCTCAACGACTTCCACGGCAACCTGCTGGCCAGCCCGTTCCAGTACACCGATGCCGCCGGCGGCGAAGTCAAGCTCAAGGCCGGTGGCCTGGGCCCGCTCAGCGGCGCCTTGGCCGACCTG
>DQAA01000159.1 GCA_003523465.1 Pseudomonas sp. | reverse complement strand
AGATGATCTGGTTGCTGTCGCCGGCCAGTGAGCCGATGCGGGCCGCGCCGGTTACGCCGCCAGCGGGGCCGGAGGCAACGGCGAACACCGGTTTTTCACTCGCCGAAGCGATGCCCATCATGCCGCCGTTGGACGCCATGACCTGTAGCGAGGCGCGTACGCCCATGGTTTCGAGGTCCTGGCGCAGGCGGGCCAGGTAGGTGCGCATGGCCGGCAGGATGTAGGCGTTGACCACGGTCGTACTGGTGCGCTCGTACTCCTTGATCTCCGGCAGCACTTCGAACGAGGCGCTCACCAGCACCTGCGGGAAATGCTGCTGGATCAGCTGCTTGGCCCGACGTTCATGAGCCGGGTTGATGTAGCTGTTGATGAAGGCGATGGCGATCGCGGTAACGCCTTCGTCGACCAGGGTTCTGGTCTCGGCCAGCAGTTGCGCTTCGTTCAACGGAGTGACCACATCACCGGTGGCGCTCATCCGCTCATCGATACCACGCCTCCAGCGGCGGGTGGCCAGCGGCTCGGGTTTGCTCCAGGACAGATCGAACATGGTGGGGGTGCGAATCCTGCCGATTTCCAGCACGTCCCTGAAACCTGTGGTGGTAAGCACGCCAGTCTTCGCACCGACTTTCTGCAGGATGGTGTTGGAGGCGGTCGTGGTGCCGTGCACGATTTCGGTGATTTCCTCAGGTGCCACGCCAGACTGGTCGAGGAGGGCGCTCAGCCCTTGCACGATGGCTTTACCCAGGTCTTCGGGGGTGGTCGAGGTCTTGTTCACGAACAGGCGGCCGTCCGGCATCGCGAGAACCACGTCGGTGAACGTGCCTCCGATATCGCATCCGACCCGTACGCCCCTGCTGGTTCTTGTTGTTGGTGCAGTGCTCATGATTGCTCCGTTTGCTGGTTGATCAATCGTGCTAACTAACTGGACGTCCAGTTAGTTAGTGGTAACCTAGAGCCTGTTTTCGCCCCTGTCAAATGGGAAAAAGGAATCGAACCCTGCGATAGGGTCGCTGATACACTCGCCGAATGCGGCCACAGAAAGGATTGGTAAAACGATGACTAACGAAGCCCAGACGGAATCCAGGCCGAAGCGCCGAAACGCCGTGCTGACGCGGGAAAACATCCTCAAGGTGGCGACCCGGGAGTTCGCCGAGCGCGGCTATGACGGTGCGAGCATCGAGGCGATCGTGTTGTGCTGCGAGATCAGCAAGAACCTGATCTACCACTACTTCGACAGCAAGGAAGGCTTGTTCATCGAGGTCATGGAGCGGGCCTACGGCGCGATGCGCGAGCGGCAGAACCAGCTGACGCTATCGGGTGACCCGGTGCGGGACATGCGCGAATTGGTGCAGAAAACCGTTCAGCACTTCATCGACCAGCCGGATTTTCATCTGTTGCTGTCGACCGAAAACCTGCACAAGGCTGCCCACATCCGCAAGTCCACCGTCATTTCGCAGATGTTCAATCCTCTGCGGGCGGCGCTGTCGCAGATCCTCCAGCAGGGCAAGGATGAGGGGGTCTTCCGTCAGGACGCCGAGTGGGTTGACCTGTATGTGTCGATTTCCGGCCTGGGCGCTTATTTCATTACCAACCGCTATACGCTTTCCTATGTGCTCGATGTCGACCTGGACTCCCCCGAGCGCAAGGCCTCCCGCCTGAAGCACGCCTCCGATGTGGTCATGAGCTATTTGTGCGACCTTAGCGCAGAGCGCTGATCGCCTTCGTCCACGCATCGCTGCCGTTCAGGCGCGATGCGATCTTTGTCCTGTGGTTTCCCCCGAATTGTCCCCCGATACAGCGCTGCTTCCACACGAGTGCTGTGCTTCGACACGTCTATCTGGCGGCTTGGGCGAAGCTTCATATTCTGTTACTCGTGAGTTCAGTGCTGGATTCATATTTGTATGTAGTGTTGTATGCATGCGACAATTTGCCTTCTTGGTCATCCTTGAAGGACTTTCATCGTGGTAAACGAAGCGTCTCCTGGTCACCTGGGGCGAGCGTGGCTCGCCTTGGTCGGCTCAGTAATCCTGTTGGCGGGACTCTATTTCATCGGCGCTGGCGGCTGGCTGGCATCGCTGGGCGGTAGCTGGTACTTCCTGATCGCCGGTGTCGTGCTGGTGGCAGCCGGTGGCCTTATCGTCCGTCGCCGGATGCTCGGCGTGCTGCTGATCGCTGCCGTGGTGCTGTACACCGGCGTCTGGGCCTTGTGGGAAGTGGGTTTCAAATTCTGGCCATTGCTGTCGCGGCTGTTCGCCTTCGCGGTGATCGGCGCGGTGGTGGCGTTCTCCGTTCCGCTGTTGACCCGGTCCCGCAAGGCGCGGGTCACTGGGGTTGCTCTGGGCGCAGTGGCGTCGCTGGGCATCGTGGTAACGGCGATCAGCGCCTTCGAGCCGAAGAACATCATTCGTGATGCCGAGTCCATTGCCGCTGCGCAGGAAGCCGGAGACGACGGCGTCGAAAACGAGCCTGGCAACTGGCCTGCCTGGGCCGGTGACACCCATGGTTCGCGGTTCTCGCCGGTCAGCGATATCACCCCGGCCAACGTCAAGGACCTGCAGGTCGCCTGGACAGCCCACACTGGCGAGGCCGTCGTGCCGGGCGTCGGCGATGCCGAAGACCAGAACACCCCGCTGCAGATCGGCGACAGCCTGTATGTCTGCACGACCTACAGCACGGTGATCTCGTACAACATCGACACCGGCAAGGAAAACTGGCGCTACGCCGCCGGTAAAGGCAATTCCACCTACCAGCGTTGCCGCGGCATGGGCTACTTCGACGCCACGACGGCGAAGAAGGTCGCTGATGTGCCGGGTGCCGTTGCCGATGCGCCACTCGATGCTACGGTCAGCCCACAGCGCCTGATCTTCCCGACCGGTGACGGTCGCCTGATGGCGATCGACGCCCACACCGGCAAGCCGGTCGCCAACTTCGGAGACAACGGCGCCGTCGACCTCAAGGCCGGCATGGGCGAGGTCAAGCCTGGCTACTACCAGCAGTCGTCCACGCCACTGCTGGCAGGCAACCTGGTGATCGTTGGTGGCCGAGTGATCGACAACTTCGAGACCGGCGAGCCGCCGGGTGTGGTTCGCGCTTTCGACGCCGTCACCGGCACGCTGGTCTGGGCCTGGGATCCGGGCAACCCTGAAGTGACCCGCGAGCCGCTGTCGCCCGAGGGGTATACCCGCGGCACCCCGAACGTCTGGGTGGCCATGTCGTACGACGCCGAACTGGGCATGGTCTACCTGCCGACCGGCAACGCCACCCCTGATTTCTGGGCAGGCTTCCGTACCGAAGCGGACGACAAGTACGGTTCGTCCATCGTCGCGGTCAACGTCGCCACGGGTCGCCCGGTCTGGTCGTTCCAGACCGTACACCACGACATCTGGGACTTCGACGTGACCGGCCAGCCGCTGGTCTACGACATTCCCAACGATGACGGCAGCGTGTCCAAGGCCCTGTCGGTCACCTCCAAGACCGGCATGATCTACCTGCTCGACCGCACCAACGGCAAGCCGTTGGCCGATATCGAGGAGCTGCCGGTACCGCAGGGCAACCTGGCCGGCGAACGCTATTCGCCGACCCAGCCGCATTCGACGGGCATGCCGAACATCGGCAACGACCACCTGACCGAAGCCGACATGTGGGGCGCCACGCCGTTCGACCAACTGATGTGCCGCATCATCTTCAAGTCGAGCCGCTACGACGGCGTGTTCACCCCGCCGGGTGAAGACTGGGCGATCCAGTACCCGGGCTCCCTGGGTGGCATGAACTGGGGCGGAGTCTCGGTCGACCCGACCACTCACCTGATGTTCGTCAACGACCTGCGTCTGGGCCTGCACTACAACATGGTCCCGGCCAAGGACATTCCACCGGGCACCGGTAGCAGCGAGGGCATGGGCATCATCGTGCAGAAGGGCACGCCGTTCGGCACCTGGCGCGAGCGCTTCATGTCGCCGCTGGGCGTACCGTGCCAGGCACCGCCATTCGGCACCCTGTCGGCGATCAACCTGAAGACCCACAAGCTGGTCTGGCAAGTGCCGGTCGGCACCGTGCAGGACACCGGTCCGCTGAATATCGCCACCGGCCTCAAGCTGCCGCTGGGCATGCCGACCCTCGGCCCGTCCCTGGCGACCCGGGCCGGCCTGCTGTTCTTCGCCGGCACCCAGGACTTCTACCTGCGCGCCTTCGATAGCGGCAACGGCAAGGAAATCTGGAAATCCCGCCTGCCGGTCGGCAGCCAGGGTGGCCCGATGACCTACGTTTCGCCGAAGACCGGCAAGCAGTACGTGGTCAT
>DQAA01000545.1 GCA_003523465.1 Pseudomonas sp. | reverse complement strand
AGCGGATCGTCGGCGAAGTGCGCCTGCATCCGTGGCAACACCGGGGCCAGCAGTACCGCCCCCAGCACCGGCAGGCAACTGCCGAGCAACAACAACAGGGACTGCGGCAAACCCGCCTGGGCTTCACGACGCATGGGACACCTCCTGGAGCACGGACGCTTCGTTGCGGGGAACCGCCGGACGCACCGGCAGGAGGAAGCGCGCCAGCGCCGGCAGCAGCACCAGCGCGCCGACCATGTTCCAGACGAACATGAAGGCCAGCAGCACGCCCATGTCGGCCTGGAACTTGATGGGCGAGAACATCCAGGTGCCGACGCCGATGGCCAGGGTCACGCCGGTCAGCATCACCACCTTGCCGGTGGAGACCAGCGCCCGGTAATAGGCCTCGGACAGGCTGGGGCCCTGGCGCAGATGGGCGAGCAGGATGCTCATCACGTACAGCGCGTAGTCGACGCCGATACCCACGCCAAGGGCGATCACCGGCAGGGTGGCGACCTTGACCCCGATGCCCAGCCAGACCATCAGCGCCTCGCAGAGGATCGAGGTGAGCATCAGCGGGATCACCGCGCAGACCGTGGCGCGCCAGGAGCGGAAGGTCAGCAGGCAGAGGAGGATCACCGCACCGTAGACCCAGAACAGCATCTCGCGGTTGGCCTCGCGCACGACGATGTTGGTCGCCGCCTCGATCCCGGCGTTGCCGGCGGCCAGCAGGAACTTCACCTCGGCGGTGTCGTTGGCCGCGGCGAAGCCTTCAACATGCTGCACCAGGCGGGTCAGGGTCTCGGCCTTGTGGTCGGTGAGGTAGACGTACAGCGTCAGCAGGTTGCAGGACTCGTTGTACAGCCCGCGCGGAGCGCTGGCGGTGATCATGTTGAGCATCGCCTGGTTGTTCTGCAGCTCGTACCACTTGGGGTTGCCCTCCGACAGCCCCACCAGCATGCGGCGGTTGAGCAGGGCCAGGGAGTTGGTCGAGTCCACCCCCGGCAGGCTGCGCAGTTGCCAGTCCAGTTCATCCACCTTGCGCAGCACGTCGTAGCGGGCGCAGGCCCCGGCCGGGGTCTGCACCATGATCGCGAACAGGTCGCTGCTGGCGCCGTAGGCCTGGGTCATGAACGCATCGTCACGGTTGTAGCGCGAGTCGGCGCGCAGCTCCGGGGCGCCGGCATCGAGGTCGCCGATGGCCAGGTGCAGGCTGACCAGAAAACCCAGCACCGCCATCACCAGGCTGACGCCGATGCACAGCGTCGCCCAGGGCTTGCGGGTGAACAGGTCGAGGAAGCGCCAGAACGGATGCCGTGCCTTGCCGCTCTCCTCCGCCCGCTCGCTGCGCAGGCTCATCTCGGCGGCCTTCGGGCTGACGCCGAAGTACGAGAGCAGCACCGGCAGCAGGATCAGGTTGGTGAAGATCAGCACCGCCACGCCGATGCTGGCGATGATCGCCAGGTCCTGGATCACCTTGATCTGGATGATCATCAGCACGGCGAAGCCCACCGCGTCGCAGAGCAAGGCGGTGAGCCCGGCGAGGAACAGGCGGCGGAAAGTGAAGCGCGCGGCGACTACGCGGTGCATGCCGCGGCCGATGTCCTGCATGATGCCGTTCATCTTCTGCGCGCCGTGGCTCATGCCGATGGCGAAGACCAGGAACGGCACCAGCACCGAGTAGGGATCGAGCTGGAAGTCCAGCAGCGGCAGCAGGCCCAGTTGCCAGACCACCGCCACCAACGAGCAGATCACCACCAGCAGGGTGCTGCGCACGCAGCGGGTGTAGGCGTAAAGCACCGCCGTGGTGATGAGGATGGCCACGGCGAAGAACAGCAGGATCTGTTGCAGGCCTTCGATCAGGTCGCCGACCTTCTTGGCGAAGCCGGTGACATGGATGGCGACGCTGTCGCTGGCGAACTCGCTGCGCAGGGCCTCCAGCTGTGCGGCGAGGACCGCGTAGTCCAGCGCCTTGCCATCCGGGGTGCGGGCCAGCAGCGGCACCTGGATGATGCTGGAGCGCTGGTCGAAGGCCACCAGTTGGCCGATCTCGTTGGACAGCTGCACGTTGCGCCGCAGTTCGGCCAGGGACTGGGGGCTGCCGTTGTAGTCATCGGGGATGACCGGGCCACCGTCGAGGCCGTCCTCGGTCACGGACACCCAGCGGGTCGCCGGGGTCCACAGGGATTTCATGTAGGCCCGGTCGACGCCGGGCAGCAGGTAGATGCGCTCGCTGAGTGCCTGCAGGGTGCGCAGGTAGTCGGCGTCGTAGATGTCGCCCTTGTTGTTGGCCACGGCGATGCGCAGGACGTTGCCCAGGCCCGACAACTCCTTCTGCCGTTCCAGGTAGTTGGCGATGTAGGGATGCCCGGTGGGGATCATCTTCTCGAAGCTGGCATTGAGCTCCAGGCGCGTGGACTGCCAGCCCAGCACCAGGGTGGTCAGCAGGCACAGCAGCAGGACCCAGTGCCGGTGGTTGAACAGGGCCCGCTCGGTCAGCGAGCCGGAACGCGGGTCGAACCCGTCCGGGCTGCCGGGCGCGGGATGGCGGCTTGCGCAATTCATGGGGATCACTCCGAAGCGGAAACGGTGGGCGGGGCGACGCGGGAGA
>DQAA01000546.1 GCA_003523465.1 Pseudomonas sp. | reverse complement strand
GCTCTCCTGGGCCTGGACGACGGGCACGGCAAGGCTGCCGATGACCAGCGCGATGGCGCCGGCCAAGGGGTCGGGACGGAACATGTGGGGGTACTCCTGTAACACGCAAGGAAGGCCGGCAGCCCGAGACGCTGCCGGCAAATCGGATCAGAACCGGCTGGTGACGCTCAGGCCGACGGTGCGCGGATCGCCGTAGGTGATCACGTACTGCCCGGCGGTGCCGTTGGGCCGGCCATGGACCTGGTAGCGGCGGTCGGTGAGGTTGTTGACGAAGCCGGTCACGCTGAGTTTCTCGTCGGCGCTGAACCAGGTCAGGCGGCTGTTGGCCAGGGTGTAGTGGGGCTGGTTGAGCGGCGCGTCGGCGCTGCTTTGGCGGTCGGCGAGGAAGTATTCCTTGTCGCGGAAACTCACGTCGCCGCTGGCCACCAGCTTGCCGGGGATATCCAGCGGCAGGGTGTAGTCGGCGCCGAGGGACACCACGTAGCGCGGCGAACGCACGAAGCTGTTGCCGCTGTAGTCGGCGGTGACCGCGCCGGTATTGGGGTTGGTGTTCTTGAAGTCGGTGTACTCGGTATCGAGGAACGACAGCGCGCCACGCAGGTGCAGGCGATCGGTCGGCTGGCCCTCGATCTCAAGCTCGGCGCCCTTGACCTTGCCCTTGGCGCCGTTGGTCAGGGCGGTGGTGAGAATGCCGCTGTTGACCGTCAGCAGGTTCACCTGGATGTCCTGGTAGTCGTAGTAGAAGACGTTGGCGTTGACCGTCAGGCGACGGTCGAACCACTCCGACTTCAGGCCCAGTTCATAGGCATCCAGCTCTTCCGGGTCGACTGTGGTCAACTGCGCCAGGCTGGTGGACAGCCCGGTGTTGAAGCCACCGGAACGGAAACCGTGGGCGTAGCGGAAGAACACCCGCAGGTTGTCGTTGATCCGGTATTCCGGGGTCAGGTCGTAGGTCCAGGCGTCCCAGCGCTTGTCTTCCTCGCGATTGCCGTTGCTGCCGGCCGCGCTCAGCGGAATCAGCGGGCCGTTGGCGGTGGCGCGGGTCAGCTGGACCAGGTCGAGGTCGATGTCCTTTTTCTCGGTGGTCCAGCGCAGGCCGCCGGTGACCGTCAGGTTGTCGGTGAAGTCGTAGGCCAGGTTGCCGAACAGCGCGTAGCTGTCGGTGCGGTGGGTGTAGTCGAGGTTGCGGAAATCGACGTTGCCGCCGGTCTGGTTGGAGCCGCTGCCGTTGGGCGTCGGGCCCGGAATCACCGTGCGCACCGCACTGTTGTCGAGGGTTTCGTGGAAGTAATGGGTGCCGAGCATCCAGCGCAGGGTTTCCTGAGGCGAGGACGCCAGGCGGAACTCCTGGGAGTACTGGTCGTAGGTGCTGTCGCTGTCGGTGGCGCCGTTGACCTCGTAGGGCGTGTAGTCGGCGTCGGTCAGCGACTGGTTGCGGATATGGTCGTAGGCGGTGATGGAGGTCAGGGTGTAGTCGCCGAGGTTCCAGTTCAGGGTCAGCGAGGTGCCGCTGTGGTCGAGCTTGTAGTCCTCGTTGGTGTTCAGCTCGATCTTGCGTCCGTCCGGGCGTTGGTAGCCGACGTTGTAATAGCGCCCCAGGGGCAGGGAGCCGCTGCTGCCATCGCCCTTGAACTCGCGGCCGTGGACTTTCAGCAGGGCTTCCAGGTCTTCGTTGATCTTGGCCAGGAACTGCACGCGCACGGCCTTCTTGTTCACGTCGCCGTAGGTCTGGTCGTTGGTCAGGTTATGGGTGAAGCCGTCGCGTTCCTCGGAATACAGCGAGACCCGTCCGGCCAGGCGATCGTCCACCAGCGAGCCGCCGATGGCGCCGTTGAGGATGCGTTCGTTCTTGCTGCCGAAGCCGATGGTGCCGTAGCCGTCGGTGTCGAAGGTCGGCTTCTTCGAGATCACGTTCACCGCGCCGGCGGTGGTGTTCTTGCCGTATAGCGTGCCTTGCGGGCCCCGGAGGATCTCNNCCACCGGCCACCGGGGCGTTGAGGTAGACGTCATCGGCATAGATGCCCACCGGGTACACGGTGGCCGCGCCGGTGTCGCCGGTGCCGAGGCCGCGGATATACCAGCGCGGGCGGCCGTCGCCGTCCGGATTCTTCGCCGAAGCGTTGGGAATGAAGGTGGTGATATCGCCCATGGCGCGCACGCCGTCGGCGGTCAGGCTGGTGCCCTGGACGGCCGAGACCGCGACCGGAACCTCCTGCATGGTTTCTTCCCGGTGCTGGGCGGTGACGGTCACGGTTTTCAGGGCCGGTGTGGCGGTGGTGTCATCGTCGGCGTGGGCCAACTGGTACTGGCCGGCCAGTAAAAGACTGAGGCCGATGCCCCTGGTGATTGAGTTGAGTTGGAACTGGAACATGCTGCTTCTCCCCGAGCGTTGCAGATACAGGGGTAGAGCAGGGTTTGTGCCATGTTTTCAAGTTGTTGATTTGTATAGATAAATCAGGATTTTTGACGGATTGCTGCTAGAGGGGCAGCAAGGGGGTGGTGAATGCCTGTTGCTACAGCAGCAGGCCGAAAGCACGACGCGTACCCTGTGGGAGCG
>DQAA01000143.1 GCA_003523465.1 Pseudomonas sp. | reverse complement strand
TAAGAACGAGGACTGCAAGATGGCGATCTACGAATACGACGGCCAGCGGCCGGAACTGCACGACAGCGTCTACGTGGCCGAGGATGCCACGGTGATCGGCAAGGTGGCCCTCGGCGAGGGCGCCAGCGTCTGGCCCCAGGCGGTGCTGCGCGGCGACAACGAACTGATCGAGATCGGCGCCGGCAGCAATGTCCAGGAAGGTGCGGTGCTGCATACCGATCCGGGCTATCCGCTGCGGGTCGGCACTGACGTGACCATCGGCCACCAGGTGATGCTGCACGGCTGCCAGATTGGCGACGGCAGCCTGATCGGTATCCAGTCGGTGATCCTCAATGGCGCGGTGATCGGCCGCAACTGCCTGGTCGGTGCCGGCTCCGTGGTGCCCGAAGGCAAGGTGTTTCCCGACAACTCGCTGATCCTCGGCGTGCCGGCCAAGGTGGTGCGCGAGCTGACGGAAGACGCCATCCACGGGTTCCACCAGAACGCCCATGATTACGTGGAGCGTGCCCGGATCCACAAGCGGACCCTGATCCGCATCGCCTGACCCGAACCGGCCGCCCACGAAGGCGGCAAACACTCTCCGCACAATTACAAGAATGGAGAACACCATGACCACGTCCTCGACGGCGCTGGACATCGCCCCTGCCTCTGCACGCCTCAACGAACTGCTGCTGTACCGCCGGGTGGCCTGGCGGATCATGCCGCTGGCGATCATCTGCTTCCTGTTTTCCTATTTCGACCGCATCAACATCAGCTTCGCCAAGACCCAGATGCAGGCCGAACTGGGCCTGAGCGACGCCGCCTACGGGCTGGCGGCGAGCATGTTCTTCATCGGCTACGTGCTGTTCGAAGTGCCCAGCAGCTGGGGCTTGAAGAAGTACGGAGCGCCGGCGTGGATCTGCCGGATCATGATCTCCTGGGGCCTGGCTACCGCCGCCCTGGTCTTCGCCTATACCCAGTACACCTTGTACTTCCTGCGCTTTCTGATCGGGGTGATGGAGGCCGGCTTCGGCCCGGCGATCCTGTTCTACCTGGCGTGCTGGTTCCCCAAGCGCTACCTGGCGCGGATCAATGGCCTGTGGTTCCTCGCCGTGCCCCTGGCCGGTGCGGTGGGCTCGCCGGCCGCCGGGCTGATCCTTGGCAAGATGGACGGGCTGATGGGGCTGGCCGGCTGGCACTGGCTGTTCCTGCTCTCCGGCCTGCCCTGCGTACTGCTGGGCCTGGCGGTGCTATGGAAGCTGGACAACGACATCGACTCGGCGAAATGGCTGAGCCAGGAAGAAAAGCAACAGCTCAAGGACAACCTCAACGCCGACCGCAAGGCCGCCGGCAACAGCCACGCCTCGATCTGGCGGGTGCTGCTGACCTGGGAAGTGGGGGTGTTCGCGCTGATCTACTTCGTGATCAAGAGCGCCAGCTACGGCCTGAATTTCTGGATGCCCAACCTGATCCAGACCTCCGGCGTGCAGGACCTGCTGATGGTCGGCCTGCTAAGTTCCACGCCCTACATCGTCGCCTGTATCGGCATGCTGGTGGTCACCCGCCGCTCGGACAAGACCGGAGATCGCAAGAGCTACCTGCTCTGGTGCATGGTCGCCTCGGCCATCGGCTATGTCCTCGCCTGCAGTTTCTCGGGCAATCCGGTGGCACTGATGCTGGCGCTGGTCCTGGCGACGGCCGGCACCTTCATCGCCATCCCGGTGTTCTGGACCATCCCGCAGTCCACCTTCTCGGGGCTGGCCATCGCCACCGGCACTGCAGCGATCAACTCCCTCGGGCAACTGAGCGGCATCGTCTCGCCGGCGATGGTCGGCTTCGTCAATGACCTGACCGGGGTCAGCTACATGGGCATGCTCTCCATCGTGCCGCTGATCCTCGGCTGCATCGTGCTGATCGCGGTATTCGTGAAAAACCCGGCGAAAGCCTGAGTCCTCTCCCGCAGGTAATAACAATGACAACAAACACCTCCTGGTGGGCTTGCGCCGTGGGCGCGGGCCTGGGCTTCACCCTGCTCGCGCCACAGGCCTCGGCGGACTTTCTGGCCGACGGCAAGGGCAAGCTGGAACTGCGCAACTTCTACTTCAGCCGGGACTTTCGCGATGGTTTTCCCAGCCAGTCGAAGCGTGAGGAATGGGCGCAGGGCTTTATCCTCAACTGGCAATCGGGGTTTACCCCGGGGCCGGTGGGTTTCGGCGTGGATGCCATCGGCATGCTCGGGCTCAAGCTGGATTCCAGTCCGGACCGTTCAGGTACGGGACTGCTGCCGCGCAATGCCGAAGGCCGGGCCGAGGATGATTATTCGAAGATGCTGCTGACGGCCAAGGTGCGCTTCGCCAAGAGCGAGTTGCGCTATGGCGGGCTGAATCCGGTGCTGCCGCTGATCGCCTCGAACAACAGCCGGCTGTTGCCGCAGTACTTCAATGGCGGGCAACTGACCTCCCGGGATATTGGCGATTTCACCTTCCACTTCGGCCGGGTCGACAAGGTCAAGCAGCGGGACTCCGCGGACTCGGAAGAGCTGACCACCATGGCCCAGGTCGGTGCCTGGTCCACCGCGATCCATAGCGACAGCTACACCTACGGCGGTGTCGATTACCAGCCGGTTTCAGACTTGACCCTAAGCGCCCACGCCAGCGAGCTGGAGGACTTCTACCGGCGCACGTATCTCGGGCTGAAATACTCGTTGCCGCTCGGGCCGGGCAAGGTGTTTACCGAGATCCGTCACTTCAGCGCACGGGAGACCGGGGCGAAGCTGGTCGGCGAGGTGGACAACCGGGTGATCAGCAGCAACTTCGGCTATCAGCTGGGTGGGCACCGCTTCAGCGGCGGATACCAGAAGGTGGCCGGGGATACGGCTTACGCCTATCTCGGGGGGACCGATACCTATCTGTTCAGCGAGCAGCAGGCCTACACTTTTTCCCTGCAGGACGAGCAGGCCTGGCATGCGCGGTATGACTACGACTTCGCGGCGCTGGGGATTCCGGGGCTGAGCTTTACCCTGCGCTATGTGAAGGGGGATGACGTCGATGTCAGCCATGTATCCACGCGCAAGGCCGCGTTATTGCGGGCTGCCGGCGAGGATGGCCATGAATGGGAACGGGCCACGGACCTGGCCTATGTGATCCAGAGCGGGCCGTTGAAGAATCTCGGGCTGAGATGGCGCAACGCGACGGCGCGGTCGAATCTGCAGGATGGGGTGGATGAGAATCGGGTCATCGTCAGTTACGAAATAGGGTTCTGATTTGCCAGGGGAAGGTTTGCCCAGACGGGGACAGAGGCCTAGCCTGAATCCTCGACAACGCATGGATGCGTACCCCGTCAGGGGCATCTTGGTCAGACTCACTTGGCATGAGTAGTATTCGACCCAATGGACTTGGCATACGATCCCAACAAACGACAATCCAACCTTCGCAAGCATGGGATTGATTTCAAGGATGTCCGAAGATTCGACTTCCTTTCAGCCTGGATCCGTGAAGACAGACAGTGTGACTACGGCGAGACCAGGTGGATTGCTCTGGGATTGATCGACAGACGCCTGCATGTTCTCTGCTTCACGGAAACGACCACGGGAATCCGGGTCATCAGCCTGAGAAAGGCCACCAGACAAGAGGTAAATGCCTATGACAACCGCTAAACATTCGATGATCGACGATGAAGGCGAAGTCAGGGAGCTGACGAGCGCCGATCTCAAGCACTTTCGCAAAGCACCGGGGGCTTTTCCTGAAAGCCTTCGGAAAAAGCTCGGTTTGCTGAGTGAGCCCTCCGAAAGTGACTGCAGTTTTCAGAAGGTCGCGGCCAGAATCACCAAGGATTTCGAGGACGATGTGAAGACCGCATCCGAGTCACTTGTTTGCCAGGCTCATCGCTGACAAAGGAAAACCTTGAGCCCGCCGCGGCTCACTGTGGGAGCTGCGGCGCACTTACGGAATGTTGACTACGACTTCAACCAGGCACGCCAGCCGCCCCACTCGCTGATGTCCTGCGCCCCCTCCAGCCCGTAGGCGTCACAGACGAACCCAGTCTCCCAACGACCATCCTCCAGTTCGACCTTGCCCAGCCCCAACGGCGCCGGAATCTCGCTGAGGAAGGCACCCAGCGCAGCACTCGGCACCTGCCAGACCTCCACCGCAATAGCCACGCCATCACTGGCAACCCGCACCATGCCCGGCCGCTGCACCGGCCCGCCCGCCAGGGCATAGAGCCGGTAATTCGGTGAACTGCGGGTCGCCTCGACCAGCGTCGCGCCTCGCTGCTTCAACTGCCAGTTGAGCGCCAGCCCTTCCAGATGTGCCCCACAGACCACCACTCGAACCTGATCGTTGCGCGCCTCGCGGGCAGGCGCTCCAAGGCCTTGATAAGCACTGGCCAGGCTAAGCAGATACTGATCGGTAAACGCCCGCCCGAACAGGGTCACCCCCCACGGCAAGCCGTTGTCCATGACACCGCTGGGTACCGCGACTGCGGCATAGTCCAGCAGGTTCATGAAGTTGGTGTAGTACCCCAGCTCGGCATTGCGCAGCACCGGCTCCTCGGCCAGTTCGGCCAGGGTCACCGGGCGGCCGATGGTCGGGGTGAGCACGCAATCCAGCCCGGCCAGCAACCGGTCGCACTCGGCCTTGAGCTGCTGCAACCGGTACTGGGCGCGGAAGGTATCGACGCCACTGACCTGCGGCGCCTTGGCCAGCACCGCGTGGATCACCGGCAACACTGCCTCCGGCTGGGT
>DQAA01000142.1 GCA_003523465.1 Pseudomonas sp. | reverse complement strand
AGCGCCGCGTGGCCCTGGCCCGGCTGTACCTCGACAGCCCGCCGCTGTGGGTGCTCGACGAACCCTTCACCGCCCTCGACAAGCAGGGCGTGGCCCAGCTCGAAGCGCATCTGGCGCGGCATTGCGAGCAGGGCGGCATGGTCGTGCTGACTACCCACCACACGCTGGAGTGCACACCCTCCGGTTATCGCGATATCAATCTGGGGCAGTGGGCGGCATGAGTGTATTTGTCCTGTTGTTGCGTCGTGAGGCGCGCCTGTTGTGCCGGCGTCCGGCCGAGTTGGCCAACCCGCTGGTTTTCTTCGCGATCGTCATCGCATTGTTCCCACTTGCGGTCGGTCCTGAGACACAATTGTTGCAAATCTTGTCTCCAGGGTTAGTCTGGGTGGCCGCGCTTTTGTCGGTCCTGCTCTCGCTGGACGGGCTGTTTCGCAGCGATTTCGAGGATGGATCCCTGGAACAGTGGGTCCTTTCGCCGCACCCCCTGCCGCTATTGGTGCTGGCCAAGGTGCTGGCACACTGGATTTTTTCCGGTCTTGCGCTGGTATTGTTGTCGCCGCTGCTGGCGGTGATGCTCGGATTGCCAGTGGAATGCTTGCCGGTCCTGCTGGCATCGCTCTTGCTCGGCACCCCGGTGCTGAGCCTGTTGGGTGCCGTGGGTGCGGCCCTGACGGTCGGTTTGAAACGGGGTGGCTTGCTCCTGGCGTTACTGATTCTGCCGCTATACATCCCGGTATTGATCCTGGGCAGTGGCGCCTTACAAGCAGCAGTGCAAGCTATGCCCGCAACCGGATACCTGCTCTGGCTCGGCAGTCTGGCCGCCCTGGCAGTCACCCTTGCACCTTTCGCAATAGCCGCCGGCCTGAAAATCAGCGTCGGCGAATAACGAGGTCTGGGCCACGCCCAGCAAAGACCCTGGATGTACCGTGATGAAAAGCAGCGCAATAAGCTGGACATGGTTTCACAAGCTCGGTTCCCCCAAATGGTTCTATGCCATCAGCGGCCGCATGCTCCCCTGGCTGGCGGTCGCCGCCGTCCTGCTGATCGCCGTGGGCGTGGTCTGGGGCCTGGCCTTCGCCCCGCAGGATTACCAGCAGGGCAACAGTTTCCGGATCATCTACATCCACGTGCCGGCGGCCATGCTGGCGCAGTCCTGCTACGTGATGCTGGCGGTGTGCGGGGTGGTGGGGCTGGTGTGGAAGATGAAGATCGCCGACGTCGCCCTGCAGAGCGCTGCGCCCATCGGCGCCTGGATGACCGCCGTGGCGCTGGTCACCGGGGCCATCTGGGGCAAGCCCACCTGGGGTAGCTGGTGGGTCTGGGATGCCCGCCTTACGTCCATGCTTATCCTGCTTTTCCTGTACTTCGGTCTCATTGCCCTCGGCCACGCCATCAGCAATCGTGAGAGCTCGGCCAAGGCCTGCGCGGTACTGGCCATCGTCGGCGTGATCAACATCCCGATCATCAAGTACTCGGTGGAGTGGTGGAACACCCTGCACCAGGGCTCGACCTTCACCCTCACCGAAAAACCGGCGATGCCGGTGGAGATGTGGTTGCCGCTGCTGCTCACGGTCCTCGGTTTCTACTGTTTCTTCGGCGCCGTGCTGCTGATGCGCATGCGCCTCGAAGTGCTCAAGCGCGAAGCCCGCGCCAGCTGGGTCCGGGAAGAAGTGCTGAACAGCCTGGGAGGCGCACGATGAGCTTCGCTAGCTTCGGCGAGTTTCTCGCCATGGGCCATCACGGCCTGTATGTCTGGTCGGCCTACGGCATCTGCCTGGCGGTGCTGGCCATAAACGTCGCCGCGCCCCTGATGGCCCGCCGCCGTTACCTGCAAGCAGAGGCGCGCCGCCTGCGCCGGGAGAACGCCAAGTGAATCCGCAACGCAAGAAGCGCCTGTTCATCATCCTCGGCCTGCTCGCCGGCCTCGGCGTCGCCGTCGGCCTGGCCCTCNNTGCAGGAAAACATCAACCTGTTCTACACCCCGACCCAGATCGCCAATGGCGAAGCGCCGCTGGACACCCGTATCCGCGCCGGCGGCATGGTCGAGAAGGGTTCGGTGCAGCGTTCTTCCGACTCCCTGGACGTGCGTTTCGTGGTCACCGACTTCAGCAAATCCGTACCCATCACCTACCGCGGCATCCTTCCCGACCTGTTCCGCGAGGGCCAGGGCATCGTCGCCCTCGGCAAGCTGAATGCCGAAGGCGTGGTNNCTGGCCAAGCACGACGAGAAATACATGCCGCCGGAAGTCACCAAGGCCCTGAATGAAAGCGGCAAGACCGCCAGCGGGGCCCAGCAATGAACGCCGCGCTGATCATTCCCGAACTCGGCCAGCTGTCGATGATCCTGGCCATCTGCTTCGCCTGCGTGCAGGCCAGCGTCCCGCTGCTCGGCGCCTGGCGCGGCGACAGCCTGTGGATGAGCCTGGCGCGGCCGGCGGCCTGGGGGCAGTTCGCCTTCCTGAGCTTCGCCTTCGCGTGCCTGACCCACGCCTTCATGACCGACAACTTCTCGGTCGCCTATGTCGCCAGCAACTCCAACAGCGCCTTGCCCTGGTACTACAAGTTCAGCGCCGTATGGGGCGCTCACGAGGGCTCGCTGCTGCTCTGGGCGCTGATCCTCGGCGGCTGGACCTTCGCCGTGTCGATCTTCTCCCGGCAACTGCCGCAGGTGATGCTGGCCCGCGTGCTCGCGGTGATGGGCATGATCAGCGTCGGTTTCCTGTCGTTCCTGATAGTTACCTCCAACCCGTTCAGCCGCCTGCTGCCGCAGATGCCGGGTGATGGTCGCGACCTCAACCCGCTGCTGCAGGACATCGGCCTGNNCCGCCGATGCTCTACATGGGCTATGTCGGTTTCTCCGTGGCCTTCGCCTTCGCCATCGCCGCGCTGCTCGGCGGTCGCCTCGACGCCGCCTGGGCACGCTGGTCGCGGCCCTGGACCATCGTCGCCTGGGCCTTCCTCGGCATCGGTATCACCCTGGGTTCCTGGTGGGCCTACTAC
>DQAA01000551.1 GCA_003523465.1 Pseudomonas sp. | reverse complement strand
AGCCGTCCAGGGTGCCGAGCCTGCCGCTGTCCCGGTCGATCCGGCAGCAGCCCCGGTTGAAGGTGCCGCTGGCGAGCCGATGAATGCCGATGGCGAGCCTCTGGCCGAAGACACCACCCTGGGCATGGGCCACGACCTGTCGCCGTGGGGCATGTACCAGAACGCTGACATCGTGGTCAAAGCCGTAATGATCGGCCTGGCCATCGCCTCGATCATCACCTGGACCATCTGGATCGCCAAGGGCTTCGAACTGCTGGGCGCCAAGCGTCGCCTGCGCCGTGAAATCGAGATCCTGAAGAAGGCCACCACTCTCAAGGACGCCTCCGAGAAGACCGACGTGCCGGGCACCCTGGCCCATGTCCTGGTCCACGACGCCCTTGAAGAAA
Source organism: Pseudomonas sp. (assembly GCA_003523465.1). Taxonomy (GTDB): domain Bacteria; phylum Pseudomonadota; class Gammaproteobacteria; order Pseudomonadales; family Pseudomonadaceae; genus Aquipseudomonas. Next base: position 2,927 of record DQAA01000551.1, on the reverse strand, counting down.
TGCACCTGTCCGCCAACGCCCGCGAGAAAGAGGGCATCAAGGAACGCGTCAGCTTCCGCCTGGAGCGCCTGGTCGCCGCCTGCGGCCGGAACATGTCCAGCGGCACCGGCGTACTCGCCACCATCGGCTCTACCGCGCCGTTCGTCGGTCTGTTCGGTACCGTATGGGGCATCATGAACAGCTTCATCGGCATCGCCAAAACCCAGACCACCAACCTCGCCGTGGTCGCCCCGGGTATCGCCGAAGCCCTGCTGGCCACCGCCCTGGGTCTGGTTGCCGCAATCCCGGCCGTTGTGATCTACAACGTGTTCGCCCGCTCCATCGCCGGCTACAAGGCCCAGGTTTCCGACGCTTCGGCGCAGGTCCTGCTGCTGGTCAGCCGCGATCTGGACCATCAGCCAGGCGAGCGCAACGCTCAGCCGCACATGGTGAAAGTGGGGTAAGCCATGGGCCTGCATCTTAATGAAGGCGGCGACGATCTCGCCGAGAACCACGAAATCAACGTAACGCCGTTCATCGACGTGATGCTGGTGCTGCTGATCATCTTCATGGTCGCGGCACCACTGGCGACGGTCGACATCAAGGTCGACCTGCCCGCCTCGACGGCGAAACCCGCGCCCAGACCGGAGAAACCGGTGTTCCTCAGCGTCAAGGCCGACCAGAAGCTTTACCTCGGTGAAGAACTGGTCCAGCAGCACGACCAACTGGGCGCGATGCTGGATGCCAAGACCAAGGGCGACAAGGAAACCACGATCTTCTTCCAGGCCGACAAGGGCGTGGACTACGGCGATCTGATGGACGTCATGAACATTCTGCGCGCCGCCGGCTATCTCAAGGTCGGCCTGGTCGGGCTTGAGACGGCAGCCAAGAAATGATCGAGACCCGGTACACGCTGTGGCGTTACTGCGGTGGCCTGTTCCTCGTACTGGCGGTGCATGCCATCGCCATCTGGCTGACCCTGAACTGGTCACAGTCAGAGGCTATCGAATTGCCGCCCGCAGCCATGATGATCGCAATGGCACCGATGCCCGAGCCGGCGCCGCCACCACCGCCCAAGGTCGTGACGCCGCCGCAGCCGCCAGCACCGGTTGAAGAACCGCCGCTGCCCAAGCTGGTCGAGGCGCCGAAACCGAAGATCGCCATTCCGAAACCTGCCAAGCCGAAGGCCAAGCCCCAGCCGCCGAAGCCCGAGCAGAAGGAAGAGCCCAAGGAGAAACCGGTCGAGCAGGAAGTCGCCGATACGCCGCCAAGCACCGCTCCGGCGCAGAAGTCGGCTGCTCCGGCACCGAGCATCGCCACCAACAGCAACGCCCTGCCGACCTGGCAGAGCGACCTGCTGAATCACCTGGCGAAGTACAAGCGCTACCCGGAAGACGCCCGTCGTCGCAACCAGACCGGTATCACCCGCTTGAACTTCGTGGTCGATGGCGAGGGCAAGGTCATTTCCTACACGCTGGTCGGAAAGTCCGGCAGTGCAGCACTGGATCGGGCAACCCTGGAGATGATCCGCAGGGCCCAACCGCTTCCGGTACCGCCGAAGGACATTCTGAAAAACGGCGTCATCGAGGTGAATGCGCCTTTCGCCTTCTCCCTCGAAGAGAGACGGCGCTAGGACGGAAAAAGAAAATCGGCCGCTGATGCGGCCGTTTTCTTGTGCATCATCCTTTCCATTGCACGCACGCAAGTCTGATAACGTGCGTCTATCGGTTGCAGCCGCTATGCTGGGGCCGCACTTCATGGACGCACGTTATGACCCTCACAGAATTACGCTACATCGTCACTCTTGCCCAGGAACAGCACTTCGGCCATGCCGCCGAGCGCTGCCATGTCAGCCAGCCGACCCTGTCGGTGGGCGTGAAAAAGCTGGAGGACGAACTGGGCGTACTGATCTTCGAGCGCAGCAAGAGCGCGGTGCGCCTGACCCCGGTCGGCGAGAGCATCGTGGCCCAGGCACAGAAGGTCCTCGAGCAGGCCCAAGGCATCCGCGAGCTGGCCCAGGCCGGCAAGAACCAGCTGACCGCGCCGCTCAAGGTCGGGGCGATCTACACCGTCGGTCCTTACCTGTTCCCCCACCTGATTCCGCAACTGCACCGGGTCGCCCCGCAGATGCCGTTGTACATCGAAGAAAACTTCACCCACGTGCTGCGCGACAAACTGCGCAACGGCGAGCTGGACGCAGTGATCATCGCCCTGCCGTTCAATGAAGCCGACGTGCTGACCCTGCCGCTCTACGACGAGCCGTTCTACGTGCTGATGCCCAGTGGCCACCCCTGGACGCAGCAGGCAACCATCGACGCCGGGCTGCTCAACGACAAGAGCCTGCTCCTGCTCGGTGAAGGCCACTGCTTCCGCGACCAGGTCCTGGAAGCCTGCCCGACCCTGGCCAAAGGCAGCGACGGCGCCAAGCACACCACCGTGGAATCCAGCTCGCTGGAAACCATCCGCCATATGGTCGCCTCCGGCCTGGGCATCTCGATCCTGCCGCTGTCGGCGGTGCATAGCCATCATTACGCACCCGGCGTGATCGAAGTGCGCCCGTTGAGCCCGCCCGCCCCCTTCCGTACCGTTGCCATCGCCTGGCGCGCCAGCTTCCCGCGGCCCAAGGCCATCGAGATCCTCGCCGACTCGATCCGCCTCTGCTCCGTGGCCAAGCCGCCAGCCAGCGAGTAGGTCGTTGTCATGACCGAGTTGTCCCATGTGTCGGTCACGGCACTGAAAGGCGTAGGCGAAGCCCTGGCTGAAAAACTGGCCAAGGTCGGCCTGGAAAACCTCCAGGACGTGCTGTTCCACCTGCCCCTGCGCTATCAGGACCGCACCCGCGTGGTACCCATCGGTGCCCTGCGTCCGGGCCAGGATGCGGTGATCGAGGGCGTGGTCAGCGGCGCCGATGTGGTTATGGGCAAGCGTCGCAGCCTGGTGGTCCGCCT
>DQAA01000343.1:3595-3733 GCA_003523465.1 Pseudomonas sp. | reverse complement strand
CCGCCGACCACGGCTGCGACCCCAGCGCGCCCGGCAGCGACCATACCCGCGAGCACATTCCGGTCCTGGCCTGGGGCAACGGCATCCGTGCCGGCAGCCTCGGCGCGCGGGACAGCTTCGCCGATATCGGCCAGACCC
>DQAA01000343.1:0-3578 GCA_003523465.1 Pseudomonas sp. | reverse complement strand
GAAATGCCTACGCCCCATATCGCCGCCCAGCCGGGCGAATTCGCCGAAACGGTGCTGATGCCCGGCGATCCGTTGCGGGCGAAGATGATCGCCGACACCTACCTGAGCGATGTCCGCCAGGTCAACGGCATCCGCAACATGCTCGGCTACACCGGGACCTACCGCGACCGACCCGTCTCGGTGATGGGCTCGGGCATGGGCATCCCCTCGGTGTCGATCTACGCCCATGAGCTGTTCAGCCAGTACGGTGTCGAGCGCATCGTCCGGGTCGGCAGTTGCGGTGCGGTGCAGCCCCATGTCCGCGTGCGTGACCTGGTGATCGGCATGGGTGCCAGCACCGATTCCGGGGTGAACCGCAAGCGCCTGAACGGCTTCGACTTCGCCGCCATCGCCGACTACCGCCTGCTGGAAAAGGTCGTGCGCACCGCCGATGCCGCCGGCCAGCCGCTGCACGTGGGCAATGTGTTTTCCGCCGACCTGTTCTACGAGCCCGACCCCGCGTTGTTCGAACGCATGACCCGCATGGGCATCCTCGCCGTGGAAATGGAAGCCGCCGGCCTCTATGGCGTGGCCGCCGAACTGGGCAAGCAGGCGCTCACGGTGCTCACCGTCAGCGACCACATCCTCACCGGCGAAGCCCTCAGCGCCGAGCAACGGCAGCTGGACTTCCACGCCATGATGCAACTCACCCTCGATGCCTTACATGGAGAACCTGCAAGTGACTGTTAGCAAATCCCTACGCAATGGCCTGGTGCTGGTCGCCGGCCTGTGGGCTGGCCAGGTGTTCGCCTGGGGCCAGCAAGGCACCGCCCTGGTCGGTGAGCTGGCCCAGCGCCAACTGACGCCGGATGCCAAGGCCGAGGCCATGCGCCTGCTCGGCCTGATCAAGCAGGATGACTTCGCCGTGGTCGCCAACTGGGCCGGCAACCTGGACCAGAACCCGCAGACCAAGGAGCTTTGGGACAAGACCAAAAACCAGCGCCTGGTGATCTACAAGGCCGACGACTGCACCTTCCAACTGCCCCGCGACTGCCCGGATGGCACCTGCTCCGTGGCCGCCATCGAACAGAACCGCAAGGCCCTCGCCGACCCCAAGGCACCGAACCAGACCCGGCTGATGGCCCTGCTGTTCCTGATCCATCACAGCAGCGATGCCAGCTCGCCGCTGAACAACAGCTTCAAGGACGACAAGGGCGGCTACGACTTCCCGGTCAAGGCCGGTGGCAAGACCTACAACCTGCGCCAGGTGTGGGACGACTTCCTGCTCGGCTCGGCCAGGCTCGATGTGAAGGCCTACGCCGACAAACTGCAAACCAGCCTGCCCGCCGCCGACTCCGCCGACCCGGCGCAGTGGTCGCAGCAGGCCTGCCGCATCGTGCGTGACGACGGCATCTACCCGCAGAAAGCCGACAAGAAGCGCAAGCTGCCGACCCACCGCGCACAGGGCGATGACGAGGATGACGGCGGTATCGACTACGCCGCCAAGGCCATCGAGTACAACCGCACCGGCAAGGAATACAGCCGTGGCGACAAGCTGATGAACGAGAAGAGCCCAGGCGGCGGCGGCAGCGGCGGTATCGATGCCCAGTACATGAGCACCTTCGTGCCGGTGGCCGAGAAGCAGGTGCAACTGGCTTCGGTGCGTCTTGCGCAATTGCTCAACGCGGCGCTGGTCGCCGGTCGTCCTGCCTCCTGAGACCCTGTCATGACCCGACCTCACCTATCCCTGTTGCTCGCCTTGGGCCTGGCCGGCTGTGCCTCCACGCCGGCTCCCGAGCAGCGTGTTTCACTGATGACCTACAACGTCGAAAACCTCTTCGACACCCAGCATGACGAGGGCAAGGAGGACTACGCCTACCTGCCCCTGAGCCTGAAGCAGGCGCATCCCGAATGGCTGGCGACCTGCGCGAAGATCGCCGTGCAGGCCTGGCGCGACGAGTGCGAAAAGAACGACTGGACCGACGCCCGGCTCAAGGAAAAACTCACCCGCCTGGCCTCGGTGATCGAGCAGATCGACGCCGGTCGCGGGCCGGACATCCTGATGCTGGATGAAGTGGAAAACCGCAACGTGGTGGAGCAGCTCAACAGCCGCCTGGACAAGTCCGGCTACCAGACCCGGGTGCTGCTGGAGGGCTGGGATGAACGCGGGATCGACACGGCGGTGCTGAGCCGCCTGCCGCAATGGGGCGAGCCGATCCTCCATCGCGTGCCGTACAAGAACGAGAACGGCGACGACTCGGACAAGACCGGCAAGACCCGCGGCATCCTCGAAGTGCGCCTGCTGCTGCCGGACGGGCAGAAGGCCTCGGTGTTCGCCGTGCACCTGCCTTCCGGTGGCGGGCCGGGTTATCTGCGGCGCCAGGCGGTGGACTACCTGGCCGAGCTGAAACAGCAGTTGCCGGCGGATGTGCTGCCGATCGTCGGGGGCGATTTCAATATCAATGCCGCTGAAGAGGTGAAGCACCGCTACATCGCCGACAACCTCGCCAACACCTGGAGCGTGTCGCACCTGATCGGCTGCGGCGAGTGCCAGGGCAGTTACTACTATCACCGCGAGCGGCAATGGTCGTTCTTCGACATCCTGCTGTTCCCCAAGGAAATGAGCGGCACCGGCTTCAATGGCTGGAAGGTGGACAGCGCGAGCATCCACATGCCCAGGGCGAGCCAATACCAGGTCAACAAGTGGGGTTCGCCGGCGCGTTTCGAGGGGGGCAAGTATCCGCAGGGGGTGTCCGATCACTGGCCGATGTACGCGGAAATTTACCGGCGTGGGCCTTGAGTCGTGACTACGCTCAACGCGGCCCATGCCTGATAGCGACATGATGGCAACTTCGCGCCAATGGATGTGGCGCCTGCCCCTGGGTCGTGCGTCTGAAACTGAACAACTTATTAGCCCTGGTCGGGAATGGAATGAGTAACCACAAGATCAACATTCGTCGCAAGAACGTCGAAAAAATCCTCCTGGCTGCCGAGCAGGTCTTCGCCGAGCAGGGGCATGCGGGCACGTCCATGTCCGACATCGCCAAGCGCGCCGACCTGCCGCGTTCCAACCTGCACTACTACTTCACCACCAAGGACGAGTTGTACCGCGAAGTGCTGGTCAACCTGCTCAGCGTCTGGGAAAAGGAAGGCGCCTGCTTCGCCCACTTCGATGACCCGCGGGTGGTGCTGACCAGCTACGTGCGCGAAAAGATGACCCACTCCCGCACCCGGCCCCACGGCTCGAAACTGTGGGCCAACGAGATCATGCATGGCGCGCCGTTGTTCCGGGACATTCTCGATGAGCACCTGTTTGCCGGGGCCAAGTTCAAGGAGAACAAGATCCGCCAATGGGTGGAGGAGAAACGCATCAAGCCGATCGAACCGTTCGCCCTGCTGTACATGATCTGGGCGTCGACCCAGCACTATGCGGATTTCGATTACCAGGTNNGGTGCGGGCGTTGAATGGGCATCAGCCGTTGAGTGACGAGCAGTTCGAACAGGCGGTGCAGACGATTACGGCGGTGGTGTTGCGGGGGATTGGGTTGGAGCCCTGACAGGGATTGGTTGCTCTCCCGGGCCCTATCGCTGGCAAGCCA
>DQAA01000433.1 GCA_003523465.1 Pseudomonas sp. | reverse complement strand
AAAAAGCCCCGCTGTCTCAGCGGGGCTTCTTCAACGCAGGTGCAGCTTTAGACCTGAACAGCCGGGATCTTGGCGTTCTCGGCCGCTTCGCGGAACTCGGCGATCTGGTCGAAGCTCAGGTAGCGGTAAACGTCGGCAGCCATGCTGTCGATGTTCTTCGCGTACTCCATGTACTCCTCGACGGTCGGCAGCTTGCCGATGATCGAAGCGACTGCGGCCAGCTCGGCCGAAGCCAGGTACACGTTGGTGGCGTCGCCCAGGCGGTTCGGGAAGTTACGGGTCGAAGTGGAGACCACGGTCGAACCGGTCTGCACACGTGCCTGGTTACCCATGCACAGCGAGCAGCCTGGCATTTCCATGCGCGCGCCAGCCTTGCCGTAGATGCCGTAGTAGCCTTCCTCGGTCAGCTGGTGGGCGTCCATCTTGGTCGGCGGAGCCAGCCACAGACGGGTCGGAATGCCACCCTTGACCTTCTCCAGCAGCTTGCCGGCAGCGCGGAAGTGACCGATGTTGGTCATGCACGAACCGATGAACACTTCGTCGATCTTCTCGCCCTGAACGGAGGAGAGCAGACGGGCGTCGTCCGGGTCGTTCGGCGCGCAGAGCACAGGCTCCTTGACGTCGGCCAGGTCGATTTCGATGATTTCGGCGTATTCGGCGTCGGCATCGGCGCTCAGCAGTTCAGGGTTGGCCAGCCAGGCTTCCATCGCCTGTGCGCGGCGTTCCAGGGTGCGCGGGTCACCGTAGCCTTCACCGATCATCCAGCGCAGCAGGGTGATGTTGGACTGCAGGTACTCGGCGATGGCCTTTTCCGGCAGCTTGATGGTGCAACCAGCGGCGGAGCGCTCGGCCGAGGCGTCGGACAGTTCGAACGCTTGCTCGACGGTCAGTTCGTTCAGGCCTTCGATCTCCAGGATGCGGCCGGAGAAGGCGTTGATCTTGCCTTTCTTCTCGACGGTCAGCAGGCCTTTCTGGATCGCGTAGTAAGGGATGGCATGAACCAGGTCACGCAGGGTGATGCCAGGTTGCAGCTTGCCCTTGAAGCGAACCAGGATCGATTCAGGCATGTCCAGCGGCATGACGCCGGTGGCGGCGGCGAAGGCCACCAGGCCGGAACCGGCCGGGAACGAGATGCCGATCGGGAAGCGGGTGTGCGAGTCGCCACCGGTGCCGACGGTGTCAGGCATCAGCATGCGGTTCAGCCAGCTGTGGATGATGCCGTCGCCAGGACGCAGGGACACGCCGCCACGGGTGCGGATGAAATCCGGCAGGGTGTGGTGGGTGGTGACGTCGATCGGCTTTGGATAGGCAGCGGTGTGGCAGAAGGACTGCATGACCAGGTCGGCGGAGAAGCCCAGGCAAGCCAGATCTTTCAGTTCGTCGCGGGTCATCGGGCCAGTGGTGTCCTGGGAACCGACGGTGGTCATCTTCGGCTCGCAGTAGGTGCCCGGACGAACGCCGGTCACGCCGCAGGCCTTGCCGACCATCTTCTGCGCCAGGGTGTAGCCCTTGCCGGTGTCGGCAGGCTGCTCCGGCTTCTTGAACAGGTCGGAAGCACCCAGGCCCAGTTCGGCACGGGCCTTCTCGGTCAGGCCGCGGCCGACGATCAGCGGGATACGGCCGCCAGCACGGACTTCGTCCAGCAGCACTTCGGTTTTCAGCGCGAAGTTGGTGACCAGGTCATCGCTGCCGTGACGGCGTACTTCACCCTTGAACGGGTAGACGTCGATGACGTCGCCCATGGCCAGGTCGGTGCAGTCGAATTCGATCGGCAGGGCGCCGGCGTCTTCCATGGTGTTGTAGAAGATCGGGGCGATCTTGGTGCCGAAGCAGAAACCACCGGCGCGCTTGTTCGGCACGTACGGGATGTCGTCGCCGAAGAACCACAGCACGGAGTTGGTAGCGGATTTGCGGGAAGAACCGGTACCGACCACGTCACCGACGTAGGCGACCGGGAAGCCCTTGGCCTTGACCGCTTCGATCTGCGCCAGCGGGCCGACCGAACCAGGCTGCGAAGGCTCGATGCCGTCGCGGGCCATCTTCAGCATGGCCAGGGCGTGCAGCGGGATGTCAGGGCGCGACCAGGCGTCCGGGGCAGGGGACAGGTCGTCGGTGTTGGTTTCGCCAGGCACCTTGAACACGGTCAGGGTGTACTTCTCGGCGATGGCAGGACGGCTGGTGAACCACTCGCCGGCAGCCCAGGAGTCCAGCACGGCCTTGGCGTGGACGTTGCCGGCCTTGGCTTTTTCAGCCACGTCGTGGAAGGCATCGAACATCAGCAGGGTGTGCTTGAGCTGTTCGGCTGCGACGGCGCCCAGTTCGGCGTCATCCAGCAGCTCGACGAGGGTGGCGATGTTGTAGCCGCCCTGCATGGTGCCCAGCAGCTCGGTGGCACGCTTGCGGTCGATCAGAGGGGATTTGGCGTCGCCCTTGACCAGGGCGGAAAGGAAGGCGGCCTTGACGTAGGCGGCTTCGTCTACTCCAGGGGGTACGCGGTCGGTGATCAGTTCAACGAGGAAGGCTTCTTCGCCGGCCGGCGGGTTTTTCAGCAGCTCGACCAGGCCTGCAGTTTGTTCGGCGTTAAGCGGCTGGGGAACGATACCCAGTGCTGCGCGCTCTTCGATATGTTTGCGGTAGGCTTCAAGCACAGTTTTTACCCTCATCAGTGGTCCCAAATGGGTGTCCGGGACGCTCATCCAGAAAATCCGCACTCATGCGCAAATACGGCTTTTTGAGCCGCGTAGCCAGAGTTGCAGGAAATCCTTACAGAAGCTGCTTTCAAAGTTTTACGCCTGTAGAACGGAAGGCTGATGAGGGCTGATCCGGAACATTCACTGGTGAATCTTCCGAACCAACGCCGTTCTACCGGATGACTGTGCTCGTGACGCTTTGAAAACAGCTTCTAACGGACATTGGTGCCTAAAAAGGCGGTGTGATTCTACGGCAATTTCTGAATAAAGGTAAGGCGAGGGCAAAGACTTTAACGAGTGACCCCCGTTAGACAAAGGGCTAACATGGCCGCCTGTTTCATTGCCATGCTGTCGATCCGCCCATGTCCAATCAGTCCATCAAGACGCCTTGCGTCGGCCTCTGTTCCACGGTTTACGGGGATACGGTGTGCCGTGGCTGCAAGCGTTTCCACCACGAAGTGATCCACTGGAACGGCTACAACGACGACGAGAAACGCGCCGTCTGGCTGCGCCTGGAGCAACTGCTGGTGCAGGTGATGACCGCCAAGCTGGAAGTGTTCGACGTCGAGCGCCTGCGTCAGCAGCTGGAACAGCGCAAGATCCGCTATGTCGCCCATCAGTCGGAATATTGCTGGGCCTACCAATTGATCGCCCGTGGCGCACGGGTCATTCGCGAGCTTGAAGCCTACGGCCTGGTGTTGCTGCCGGAGTTTCGCGAGTGGGAGCTGCCGCAACTGCGCGACGCCATCGATACCGAGTTCTTCCTCTTGTCCGAGGCCCATTACCAGCGCTATATCGCCCCGGGTTTCCTCCGGGATGCCCTGGGCAACCGGTAGCTCGTCCGCCGGCCCGGTTTTTTTCCGGTGCTCTTGTATGCTCAATGAACCACTTGGGCATTGATGAAACTGACCAGCAGTAGTTTCACCTTCAGGGAGAGACTGATGATGAACACTGCTGCTGCCGTGCACCGGCATACACCAACGTTGCAAGCCTTCGATGCTCGTGGACTCACGGTCCGCGACATCGCCTATCTGCGTCACCCCGACGCCCCGCAACTCATCTGCCTGGTTACCCGTCATCAGCATGACGTGCGCGGCTTTGCCCTGCGCAGCGCCGATCCGCGCCTACATGAAGCCGGCCTGTGGAATGTCGCCCGGGACACCGATCTGGCCGGGCAGGTCCTGTGCAGCCGCAGCCTCGATGCCGGGGTGTCGCTGGTCCTTAACGATGCCGCTCGTCGGCCCGCATGGCAGGCCAGTCATGTCCGTTTGCGTGATGACGGCAGCGAGGACTTCGCCGAAGCGGTGACCCGCACCTGGACCTACGAGAACCCCGATCTGCGGGGGCGCCCGTTGACCG
>DQAA01000249.1 GCA_003523465.1 Pseudomonas sp. | reverse complement strand
GTAAGGGCGAAAAGGTGACTCAGGGTCGCCCTGGCAAATGGATATGCACACAAGCCCCAGCCCCACCCCCACCCCAAAAAGACAGCTGCCACACAGGGTCCGCAGTGTTCTCTGGGTTTAAGCCCGACGCTTGAGGGTATCCGAAGGCAGCTCGCCAAACTGCAGGCGATAGCTTTCGGAGAACCGCCCCAAATGCAGGAAGCCATAGTCCATCGCCAGCTCGGTCAAACTGCGCACCAGGCAATCCGGATCGCTCAGGCAGGCATGGATGCATTCCAGCTTGCGCTGGCGGATGTACTGCTTCGGCGTAATGCCCAACTGCCGCTCGAACAGCGCATACAACGAACGCACACTCATCCGCGCCTGCTCCGCCAGGTGTTCGATGGACAGTTCCTGCTTCAGGTTGCGCTCGATGTAGTCGAGGATCCGCTCGAAACTGGCCGCCGACGCGCCCAGGCTTTCACGACGGATATTGGTGGTCAGCAACGACAACAGCTTGCTGCCGACGATATGGCTGTAATGGCTCTGCACCCGCAACAACGGATCACTGGCCTCCGCCTCCATGCAGACCATGGCCAAAAGACTGGAAAAACCTTCCAGCTCATCCAGCCGGTAATGGTTGCGCAAAAAGCGCACGCCACTGTCCGGCCGCTGCCAGCGGTGCTCATCGCACACCGCCTCGAGCACCTTGACCGGCACCTTGAGGATGAATTTCTCGCAGTCTTCCGAGTAGGTCAGGTCCACCGGGTCGTCCGGGTTGATCAGCAGCAACTCGCCGGGCACCAGGTGGTGCTCGCGCTGGTGCCCGCGCCACAGGCAGTTGCCGCTGAGCAGCACCTGCAGGTGATAGATGGTTTCCAGCGCAGGGGACGTGACCCGCACGCTGCCGCCGTAGCTGATGCGGCACAGATCGAGGTCGGCGAACTTGCGGTGGTTGAGGCTGGCCAGGGGGTGGGTGCTGCGGGAAAGGCCTATGCAATGCTGGCCGACGTGACGGTTGACGTAGTCGGACACGGCATAGGGGTCGGCATGTCGAAACACGCTACTGCGGTCACTCAGCAGGCTATCCATCGGCAAGGCACTCGGTTCTTTATAGTTATTGTCGTGGTGCTCCTGCGCCGGGGGTTCTGCGCGGGCACCTGGGTCTCACAGTACGCAAAGGCGAGGTTCGGCACAATTCACCGGCGACAGACAGTCCTCGGCGACTATGCGGGTGCCGGCCTCGCCGGGCTTCATGCCCTCATCGATCGTCGCCGTGGATCGACGACGGGTGGCGGCACAGGCCGTCGATCTCGATGTCCATGTAGGGGAACAGCGGCAACTGCATCAGGGTGTCGTGCAGCGCTTCGACGCTGGGTACGTCGAACACGCTGTAGTTGGCATAGTGCCCGGCGATGCGCCAGAGGTGGCGCCAGGTGCCCTCCTGCTGCAGGCGCTGGGCCAGTTCCTTTTCGTCGGCCTTGAGTCGGGTGGCCTTGGCCGGGTCCATGTCCTGGGGCAGTTTTACCGTCATCTTTACGTGGAACAGCATGGTCGTTTCCTTCTTAACGGCGGGCGAAGCGCGACAGTTGCGCCTCGTCGAGGGTCAGGCCGAGGCCAGGGGTGTTCGGTACATGCAGCTGGAAGTCGCGGTAGACCGGCGCTTCGCGGACGATCTCCTCGGTCAGCAGCANNCCCGAACAGTTCGGTGCCCCAGGTCAATTGGCGCAGGGTGAGGAAAGCGTGGGCCGAGGCCAGGGTGCCCACCGAGCCTTCGAGCATGGTCCCGCCATACAGGGCGATACCCGCCGCCTCGGCGATCTGCGCGGTACGCAGCACGGCACGGGGGCCGCCGTTCTTGGCGATCTTCAGGGCGAAAATGCTGGCCGCACCGTCGGCGGCCAGGCTGAAGGCGTCCTCGACGCTTTCGATGGATTCGTCGGCCATGATCGGCGCCGGGCTGCTCTGGTTCAGGCGCACCTGGCCGGAGCGGTTGACCCGGGAGATGGGCTGCTCGATCAGGTCGATGCCGTGCTCGCCCAGTACCTGGCAGCCACGGATGGCCTGGGATTCGTCCCAGTACTGATTGACGTCGACGCGCACGCTGGNNGCCACAACGTGCTTGAGGTCCTGCTCCAGGGGGTTGGCGCCAATCTTCAGCTTGAAGATGCGATGGCGGCGCAGTTCGAGCATCTGCTCGGCCTCGGCGATATCCCGGGCGGTGTCGCCGCTGGCCAGGGTCCAGGCCACTTCCAGGCTGTCACGCACCCGGCCGCCGAGCAGTTCGCTGACCGGCAGCCCGAGGCGCTTGCCCTGGGCGTCGAGCAAGGCGCTTTCCAGGCCGGACTTGGCGAAGGTGTTGCCCTTGGCGATCTTGTCCAGCTTGAGCATGGCAGCGTTGATGTTGTCCGCCGCCATGCCTGCCAGGGCCGGGGCCAGGTGCGCATCGATATTCGCCTTGATGCTTTCCGGGCTTTCATAGCCGTAGGCCAGCCCGCCGATGGTGGTGGCTTCGCCGATGCCTTCGACACCGTCGCTGCAGCGCAGGCGCAGGATCACCAGGGTCTGCTGCTGCATGGTGTGCATCGCCAGCTTGTGCGGGCGGATGGTGGGCAGGTCGACGATGACCGCCTGGACCTGTTCGATCACTGCATTGCTCATATGCCAGGACACCTTATGGCCGGCGACGCCCCTGCGCCGCCGTTGTTGTTCGTTGGATGAGCAAAGGATTGCCTGTTGGTGGCTGGCAATCCAATATCGAATACCTCTGCCACCATACCCAGGAAGTCTGATGGAGCTTCGCCACCTGCGTTACTTCAAGGCGCTCGCCGAAACCCTGAACTTCACCCGCGCCGCCGAACGCCTGCACATGGCCCAGCCGCCGCTGAGCCGGCAGATCGGCCAGCTGGAAGAAGAACTCGGCACCCTGCTGGTGGAGCGCGGGCGGCCGCTGCGCCTGACCGAGGCCGGACGCTACTTCTATGAACAGACCGGCACCCTGCTCCAGCAACTGGAACAGATCGGCGCCACCACCCGGCGCATCGGCCAGGGGCAACGGCACTGGCTGGGTATCGGTTTCGCCCCCTCGACCCTGTATGGACTGCTGCCGGAACTGACCCGGGAGCTGCGCAGCGATGCCGAGCTGCAACTGGACCTGGTGGAGATGACCACGGTGCAGCAGGTCGAAGCGCTGAAGGCCGGGCGTATCGATATCGGCTTCGGACGGATTCGCATCGACGACCCGGCCATCGAGCAACGGGTGCTGTACGAGGACCCACTGGTGGCGGTGCTGCCCCGCGGGCATGCGCTGTGCGGGACCACGCCAAGCCTCGCGCAACTGGCAGGCGAGCCCTTCGTGCTCTACCCCGCCACGCCCCGGCCCAGTTATGCCGACCATGTGCTGGCGCTGTTCGCCCACCACGGTTTGAGCGTGAAGGTCGGGCAGTGGAGCAATGAATTGCAGACGGCGCTGGGGCTGGTCGCTGCCGGGCTTGGGGTTACCCTCGCCCCCGCCTCGGTGCGCCAACAGCATCGGGCGGATCTGGAATACACCGGGGTGAGCGATCGGGATGCGGTGAGTCCGATCATTCTCAGTCGGCGCAAGGATGATGCGGGGCCAGAGCTACAGCGTTGCCTGGATCTGATCGAGGTCTTGCTCGCCGCGCAGGCCCGATAGCGTTCCCCTCACCTCGTCCACCGGCGACGACCAACATACAGGTTGGTCTGTTCCTTGCTGAGAGAAAGGCAAGCCGACGGTGATCGGCACCAAGGATCACACTGCCGCCCGGGCATTATCCGCACACTGCAACGACCATCCGGTAACTGCAGGGGCCGATGTCCAAAAGCGTGCAGACGTGGTTGCCTGTGTAACGAGAGGTGACAATGATCTCCAACGAAGCAAGCCTTGCGAGCGGTGAGTGCTTCAGTGATCTGCAGCTTTTCACTGAACAGAACCAGTTGTTCCTGCATTACGACCTGGACAGCGTGCGCAGCAGTGTCGGGCGCATCTTCAAGCCCCATGAGCTGTCGGCGGTGCGCAGCGCCGAGACGGTCGGGGCGTGCATGCACCATGTCGCCCGTGGCGGCCTGGCCCTGAGCCGCCTGGAATACGCCACGGAAGTGGATATCGATCCGGGGCGCCTGGAAGATTTCTACCTGATCCAGATTCCGATCCAGGGCGGTGCGCTGATCCGCTGCGAGGGGCAGGAATTCGAGTCCTCGCCGCTGGTCGCCTCGCTGCTGTCGCCGACCCTGCCGGCGCAGATGCGCTGGCAGGGGCATGCGCCGCAACTGACCTTGCGCATCGAGCAGGCCGACATGGCCTATCACTGCCGCCAGCACATCCCCCAGGCCAGCCAGCG
>DQAA01000425.1:2343-3459 GCA_003523465.1 Pseudomonas sp. | reverse complement strand
CGCCGCTTCAGGCTCGGCGGCCTTTTTCTTCTTCGGCTCCGGCGGCAGGAAGCTTTCCACCAGGGCGAAATAACGTTCGTAGAACTTGGCCGACGTCACCGTCTCGCTGGCCACCTTGACCATCGAGTCGTCACTGGAGCCGATCGGCATCGATACCGAGCCCAGCACACCCACCCCCAGGCTGGCCGAGGTGTTGGACTTCTTCAGCGCATAACGGTCCTGCAGGGCGTTGGCGAACACGGTGGAGCGCTTGCTGCCACCCATGTCATCGGCGCAGACGATGTTGAAGCTGATCTGCATATGGCTTTCGCCCGTCTGCTGGAAGCTCTTGTTGCCGTTGACCTGGCCCTTGTCGGCCGTGGTGATGATGTAGCCCTGGCTGAGCAGCGCGCGTCGCGCGGCTTCGCACGAGCCGGACTCGCTGACCGGGAAGCTGCGGGAGAAGGTGCCCGAATCATCGAAGTTCTCGTGCTCGTAGACGGCGGCCTTCTTCGTGGTACATCCGGCGACACCCGCCAGCACGAGGGCCAGCCCGAGCGCTGCGCAGACGGTTGACTTAGACATTGCAAATCCTGGGAGGGAAAACGAACGGCGCCTATTGTGCTACAGCTCGGCGGGCACTGAAACCGCCAGCCTTCGAATCGGCGACAGAATTCATCTCTCCGACATGCGGTACACGGCGCTCGCCCCGCTAAATTTCCCGATCACAAGCTCGTCCTCTCCCTGACGGCGCAGAGCCCGTTTGCCCGCAATCCGAGAGAAGCGCATGACCCTCAAGACTGAAAGCCTGGCCCGGGAAACCCTGAGAATCCTCAAGCCCTACTGGTGGCTGGTGGCTCTCTCCACGGCACTGGGGATCGTCAGCGGTCTGAGCGTGACCGGCCTGCTCGCCACCATCAACCGCGCCATGACCCAGGAAAACGGCCCCGGCGTCGATACCGCGCTGCTGTTCGCCGGCCTCTGCGTCCTTACCCTGGCCTGCTCCACCGGCTCCAGCCTGCTGAGCAACCGGGTCGGCCAGCGGGTGGTGGCCAACCTGCGCCGCGAGCTGGCGGCCAAGATCCTCGTCGCGCCCATCGAGCAACTGGAGCGCTACCGCTCGCACCGGCTGATCCC
>DQAA01000425.1:0-2279 GCA_003523465.1 Pseudomonas sp. | reverse complement strand
TTCCTTTCCTGGCAGATCCTCGCCCTGACCCTGCTCACCGTGTTCCTCGGCAGCGGCGCCCAGTACCTGGCGCACCAGGCCGGGATGCGCAGCATCCTGCGCGCCCGCGACGGCGAGGACGAGCTGCAGAAGCACTACCAGGCCATGTCCGCCGGGGCCAAGGAACTGCGCATCCAGCGCCGCCGCCGCCAGCACCTGCTGGACGAGCAGATCCACGGCACCACCGAGCGCATCTGCACCTCGAACATCCGCGCGGCGAATATCTTCGTCAGCGCCGAGACCTTCGGCTCCATGCTGTTCTTCGCCGTGATCGGTATCGCCATCGCCTTCCAGGCGCTGTGGCCGCACACCGACAAGGCCGTGCTCGGCGGTTTCGTGCTGGTCATGCTGTACATGAAGGGCCCGCTGGAACGCCTGATCACCGCCCTGCCGATCATCTCCCGGGCCAGGATCGCCCTGGGCCGCATCGCCGAGCTGTCGTGGAAATTCTCCTCGCCAGAGCCGCACCTGCTGGTCAAGGATCGCCCGTCAAGCCTCAGCGGCATGCAGACCCTCGAACTGCGCCAGGTGCGCTACGACTATCCGCAGGTGGATGGCGTCGAATCCTTCCACCTCGGCCCGGTCAACCTGAGCATCAAGCAGGGCGATATCGTCTTCATCGTCGGCGAGAACGGCGGCGGCAAGACCACCCTGATCAAGCTGCTGCTGGGCCTGTACACCCCGCAACAGGGCGAGATCCTGTTCAACGGCCAGCGCCTCGCGGCCGAACAGCTGGACGACTACCGCCAGCTGTTCACCACCATCTTCGCCGACTACTACCTGTTCGACGACCCGCTGCCGGGGGACGCGCCGATCACCGCCGACGCGACGAAATACCTGGAGCGCCTGGACATCGCCCACAAGGTCGGCATCCGCGATGGCGCCTTCACCACCACCGACCTCTCCACCGGCCAGCGCAAGCGCCTGGCGCTGATCAGTGCCTGGCTGGACGAGCGCCAGTTGCTGGTCTTCGACGAATGGGCCGCCGACCAGGACCCGGCCTTCCGCCGGGTGTTCTACACCGAGCTGCTGCCGGAGCTGAAACAGCAGGGCAAGACCATCATCGTCATCTCCCACGACGACCGGTATTTCCCGGTGGCCGACCAGCTGGTGCGCATGGAAGGCGGACGCATCAGCGTCGAACAGGTCGACGAAGCCCAGGCCATCGCCTGACCCTCCCCTTTGCGGCGGCCCCGACACGGGCCCGCCGCCCCTCCTCCGCACATCTCCCAGCACCCTCCGCGTCAACCTAAAGGCGCCATGAAAATGACGAAAAGCCCAATGAAACCGGGATGTTCCGGCTTTTTGCGGCTTTTGTTCCAAATGTGAAAAATTGGTTAAATAACCTTAATTCCCATTCGTACCTCTAGGAGACGAATAGCCGCCACGGCTTTTTTCGCCAGAGGTTCCCCGGGACTTCGGTCGACCCTGCGTCGCCGGCTGCATTGGGCGCAGCTCCCACGGAACCGCTTCATCCACTGTCGATACCTACCAAGAAGAGCTTTCCGCCAATGCACACCCCGTCCCGCCTCAACCCGCTCAGCAGGGCCCTGCTGATGCGTCATGCACTGCGCAAGCCAGTGCTTGCCGCCATGGGCCTTGCGTTCATGCTGCCACTAGCGAGCCAGGTCCAGGCCCAGGAAATCGAGTTCAACATTCCCAAGCAATCCCTGGCCAATGCCCTGAACGAGTGGGGTCGACAGAGCAACCTGCAACTGCTGTTCAGCCCTGAAGACGTGCAAGGCAAGACCAGCACCGCCGTCCATGGAAAACTCACCCCCGCGCAGGCCGCCGCTCAATTGCTCAAGGGCACCGGTATCGGCTACAGCCTGCAGGGCGACACCCTGACCCTGAGCGTCGCGGGCTCGTCCTCGGCAATCAACCTGGGCGCCACCACCATCGGCGCACAAGCGCTGGGCACCACCACCGAAGACACCCACTCCTACACCACCGGCGCCGTGACCATCGGCAAGTCGACCCAGACCCTGCGCGAAACGCCGCAATCGGTAACGGTCATGACCCGCCAGCTGATGGACGACAAGAACCTGACCACCCTTGACCAGGTAATGGCCAAGACCCCGGGCCTGACGTTCAGCCAGCGCAACTACGGGGCACACGTGTTCCAGTCGCGCGGCTTCGTGCTTGGCGAAGACAGCTTCCTGATGGACGGCGTACCAGGCCAGGCCTACACCATCACCGGCTGGCTGCCGCCAGACATGGCGATCTACGACCGCGTCGAA
>DQAA01000335.1:2441-2637 GCA_003523465.1 Pseudomonas sp. | reverse complement strand
AGGTCTTTAGGGGCAGTGAAGAACTGCTCCGGCGGCGAATCCTCCAGCAGCTTGCCGTGATCGAAGAACAGCACCCGGTCCGCCACTTCCCGCGCAAAGCCCATCTCATGGGTCACGCAGACCATGGTCATGCCTTCCTGGGCCAGGGTCTTCATCACGTCCAGCACTTCCCCGACCATTTCCGGGTCGAGGGCCG
>DQAA01000335.1:1871-2430 GCA_003523465.1 Pseudomonas sp. | reverse complement strand
GCGATCGCCACGCGCTGTTGCTGCCCCCCCGATAACCGCGACGGGAACTCGTTGGCCTTCTGCCCGATGCCCACCTTCTCCAGCAACGCCCTGGCCTTGGCCTCGCGCTCGGCCTTGCCGCGCTTGCGCACGACCTTCTGCGCCAGGCACAGGTTTTCCAGCACGGTCATGTGCGGGAACAGGTTGNNGAAGTGCTGGAACACCATGCCGACTTCGCGGCGGTAGGCGTTGATATCGGTCTTGGGGTCGGCCAGTTGCAGACCGTCGATGGCGACGCTGCCGGAGTCGAAGGACTCCAGGCCGTTGAGGCAACGCAGGAAGGTCGACTTGCCCGAACCCGACGGGCCGAGCACCACCAGCACTTCGCCGCGGGCGACCTGGGTGGTGACGTTATCCACAGCCCGCACGACCATGCCGCGGGTGTCGAAGACTTTGGTCAGATCACGGACTTCAATCACTTTGCGCAAGCCTCCGCTCGAGCCGGCTGGCGAAATGCGACAGCGGCAGGTTGATCAGCAGGTACAGCCCGGCGACGCAGAACCAGATCTCGAAGGTGGAG
>DQAA01000335.1:0-1822 GCA_003523465.1 Pseudomonas sp. | reverse complement strand
TGATGAACTGCCCGGCCAGCGGCGGCAGGACGCGCTTGAAGGCCTGCGGCAACACCACGTGGCGCATCGACTGCGAGGCATTCAGGCCCAGGGAGCGTGCGGCTTCGCTTTGCCCCTTGGCGATGGACTGCACGCCGGCACGGACGATCTCGGCCACATAGGCGCCGGTGAACAGCGCCAGCGCCGCGACCCCGGCAAACTCACGGGACAGGTTGAGCACGGTACCGATGAAGAAGTAGAAGATGAAGATCTGCACCAGCAGCGGCGTACCACGCACCAGTTCGACGTAGACCGTGGAGAGGTCGCGCAGGGTCGGGTTGCTGGAGAGGCGGCAGAGACCGGCGAACAGACCGATCAACAGGCCGGCGATCCCCGAAGCGACGGAGATCCATACGGTGGTCCACAGGCCCCAGGCCAACGGGCCGGCAGCCCAGTGGTGGGTCAGGCCGATCACATCGCCTTCGGCCACGTCGTCGCCCTGGGACAGCTGCACGCTGGCCTGGTCGACTTCCAGCACCTGGTCGTTGCCGTCTTCGTCACGCAGGGTCACCACGGCGGTATCGCCCTTGCGCACGATCTCCTGCACGGTGCCGTAGCCGGCGGCGCGGTGGGCTTCCTCGGCCTGGTAGGCGAAGTACTGCGGGATGCGGTTCCAGCGCCATTCGTAGGAAATCATCGAGGTGGCGAAATACAGACTCACCGCCAGTCCGACCAGGACCAGCGCGGTCAGCCCGTGCCAGGGCCACTGGGCTTTCTTGTGTTTGATCACGTTGAGAGTTCCGTAAATGCGAACGCGCAGGACAAGCCTGCGCGTCGGGTTTCAAGCCTGGGCGTGACGCCTGGGCTTTATTCCATGTCCTTCAGCCAATCGGTCTTCTTGAACCACTTGTCGTGGATTCGATCGTAGGTGCCGTCGTGCTTGATCTGGTGCAGGAAGTTGTTGATGAAGTTGATGCTGTCGTAGTCGCCTTTCTTCAGGCCGAAGGCCAGCGGCTCGTAGGTGAACGGCTCGTCCAGGTAGACCAGCTTGCCGTTGCCGACCTTGGTCAGGGCAACGACGTTGTACGGTGCGTCGTAGACGAAGGCGTCGGCCTTGCCGTTGACCACGTCCAGCACGCCTTCCTGCTCGTTGTCGTAGCCGTGGTACTGGGCCTTGCTGATCATTTTCTTGGCCATCATCTCGCCGGTGGTGCCCAGCTTGGAGGTGAGGCGGTATTCGGCGCTGTTCAGGTCCTTGTACGACTTGACCTTGTCTGCCAGCTCCTTGCGGATCAGCAGGGTCTGGCCGACGACGATGAAGGGCTCGCTGAAGTTCAGCTTCAGGTTGCGCTCCTGGGTCAGGGTCATGCCGCTGCCGATCATGTCGAACTTGTTGGTCATCAGGGCCGGGATGATGCCGTCGTAACCGGTGGAAACCAGCTCCAGCTTGACGCCCATGGACTTGGCCATGGCCTTGAGGATGTCGACTTCGAAGCCGATGATTTCACCGCGCTTGTTGGTCATCTCGAATGGCATGTAGGTCGGGTCCATGCCGACACGCAGGGTGCCGCGCTTGACCGCGTCATCGATCACGCCAGCCTGGGCGGAGCACACCGCCATGGTGGCCGCGACGCCAGCCAGCAGCATCGACAGATACTTTTTGAACATCACCACTTCCCCCAAAACAGGAAACCGCTCGAATTTTATTGTTTGCGCGAAAAGTCCTACAGACGTCGCGCCATAGTCGGGGTGGGATGCTAACGCATGAGCGGCACGGGACCTAGCGTCCGTGAAGACTTTGTTACTTATTGATACCAGAAAAACGAACGGGGCGACGAATGTC
>DQAA01000325.1:1747-2914 GCA_003523465.1 Pseudomonas sp. | reverse complement strand
CGTGCCGAAGTAGTGACCCTTGTCGACCACGTAGTCCGGGCACTTGCTGACTTCCAGCAACGGCTTGACCAGGCGCTTGAAGACCTTGCGCGCTTCCTCGTCGCTGGCGCCCGGCGGCAGTTGCTTGAGGTCGTGCTTGATCTTCACCAGCAGGTCCAGCACCTGGTCGCGTTTCTCCAGGTCGATGTTGGACAGCAGGCTCACCGGCGTGCCCTGCGGGATCGGACCGATCTGGATGCCGTCATCGCCGAACAGCCAAGGCACGAAGCGGGTCAGCAGGCCTTGCAGGTCCTGGAGGAACTTGGGCAGGTAGCCGCTGCTGACGCGCAGGTAGCTGGTTTCGGTGGTGGTATCNNGGTATCGACGGTGCCGGGGTGAGTCAGGCCGGAACGGGTCACGACCTGGAAGTTGCCCTGGCGTTTCTCGGGCCACAGGAGCATTTCGATGGAGCTGTCGAAGGACGCCATGCGGTCATCGACGGTACCGCTCCATTTGAACGGGCCGAGGGCGTTATTGAGGAACAGCGGCGCGGTCGACCAGACGCTGACCAGCGAGGCCGGACGGGTATAGCCGCGACCACCACCGGGCATTTCATACTCCCGCGCCTCGCCGGTGTAGGGGTTCTGCACCAGCATCGAACCCACCGCCGGCAGCTTCTTGTACGACTCCGAGGAGAAGTTGTCCCAGATGTTGTCGGCCAGGGCGTTGGTCGCCAGCGGGCTGCACGCGTTGGTTTCGAGCAGGGTCACCGGTACGCGCAGTTCGGTGGAGAGGAAGTTGTCGGTGAGGAAGTCGTCCTTCTTCACGATGTCGCGCATGGCGCTCTTGAACTCCGCCGTCTTGCTGTAGCCCCAGTAGTCGTTCCAGCACTGCAGGTAGTTGCCGTTGACGCAGCCGTTATCCGGGAACTTGGCCCAGGCCTTTTCCGGCAGCTTGCTGGAGAGACAGCGCGCGCAGGTGTCGGCGAAGACTTCCTTGCCCCGCTCCAGTTGCGCCGCCGAGGCTTGCAGGTGCTTGTCGCCACCGGGCGCGTCCTTCAGGTAGTCCGGGGTTGCCGAGGCGAGGAAGAACAGCGCCAGGTCCGGGGTCTGCGCCTCGTTGGCGCGCCAGAAGGCGGAGTTCTTGCGGGCCGTCTCGATGGTGAACGGGGTGATCGGCTTGCCGCCG
>DQAA01000325.1:0-1676 GCA_003523465.1 Pseudomonas sp. | reverse complement strand
CCGCGGGGTGAACACGGTGTCCGGCTTCTTGTAGAACTGCATCAGCGGGCTTTCGGCGGGCAGGCCCGGCACCTCGTTGAACTGCTTGTTGTTGAGGTCGCCGCCGGCGAGTTTCTCCTTGCCCAGGTGCGCGGCCAGCTCGATGCGCGCCTTGAGGTTGTAGACGGCGTTCATGGTCCGCGGGTTGTTGATGTAGTCGGTGGACACCAGCGAGGTATCCAGGGCGCCCGGCCGCGAGGTGTGGAACAGCTGGTGCGGGAAGCTGCTGTCGNNCGGTCAACCCAGAAATACTGCGCCCCCGGGTTGGAGTTGAGGTTGGCCCAGGCCGGGCTCTCGGGGTTGGCCGGCGGGTTGGTCGGGTTCGGTCCGACGTGGCAGAAGCCGCAGGACATGCCGACCCGGTACGGTTTCACCAGCTTGCTGTCGTTGTAGTAGCTGGGGTCCTCGTAGTAGCGCTTGGGGTCCCAGTGTTTCTGCGCCTTTTCATCGAAGTCCGGGTTGGGGAACAGGCGCAGGCCGANNAGGAGCCGGTCTCGATGTTCTTGCCGCGGGCGCCGATCTTCACGCCGGGGTACTTGGCTTCGTTCTCGAAGGGATCGGGGGCGCAGGACGGGTCGCGGTTGTCCAGCCACAGGCCGTGGCGGTCTTCGCGGGGGCCTTCGCCCTTGGTGTAGCAAGGCTCGTTGACCACGCCCAGGTACTGCCAGCGGTTGCTGCGGTTGGCGGCCAGGGACGGGTGGTTGGAGATGGTCTTGAGGAAGTCCAGGTTGCCCACGCTGTCACGGGAGAGCTTGTCCCACAGCGCGTCGTTGCCGGCGGTCCAGACGATCCAGTTGTTGCGTCCGCGGGCGAAGGCGTCCACCGCCTGCTGCGTGGTGATGCCGGGGACGAAGGGCGAGAGACGGTCCACCAGCAAGGCGGGCTGCTTCGAAACGCCGTAGTCCATGTCGGCGAAGTAGTCCTCGTCGGCGCCTTTCAGGCTTTCGGCATCGCGGCCGACGCACTGAGCTTCGTCAAGGATCTTGCCGGGTTTGTCGCCGCAAGGGTTCTTCGGTTTATCGGTACACCCCTGCAACAGCACCAGGGGAAGAAAGAGGCTCAATATCAGCTTCACGGGTGTCATGCGTTGCTCCTTGCAAAACGTGCAGACCGGTCCCTTCTGTCCTTGGGGAACACGTTATTACGGCCGGTCCTGTTGGCCGATCTCAACTGACTGCATGTCCGCCGCTCTCGGTTACACGGTGGACCAGTTGGTTACAACTCCTTACAACAGGGTGAGCATAAGGCATAAAGTGATGGCACATTGATGCCATTTCGTTATGAAAAAACCTTCCTTATCGCGGCTGCTTATAGGTTTGCGCGCAGTGCTTTTGTGATTCAGCTCACACTAGTGGCATCTGGCTATTTTCCTGCTCTACACTCCTGCGCCAAGGGATTTACCTCCACCACAGGGGCAGGCGGAACATGGACAGGGAAGAAACGGTCAGCACGGATCAGGGGACGCAGTTCAGCGTCGAGCAGGCGCGTATCGCCGAACGTTATCGGGTGCTGCAATTGCCCGATGGCGACAAGCGCTGGGCCCTTGCCCTTTCAGGCGGCGGCATCCGCAGCGCAACCTTCTGCCTTGGTGTGCTCCAGGCCCTGGCCAGGGCTCCGGCACCAGGGGTGGTGCCCGA